>NZ_JBSSDE010000022.1:0-54480 GCF_054060435.1 Thermostichus sp. MS-CIW-34
ACGCAGGCTCATCCTCAGGTGGATTGCTCCTTTCAGCTTCCGCCTGTATGGGGTATTAGCAGCCGTTTCCAGCTGTTATCCCCCGCCTGAGGGTAAATTCCTACGTGTTACTCACCCGTCCGCCACTAACACCCGAAGGTGTCCGTGCGACTTGCATGTGTTAAGCATACCGCCAGCGTTCATCCTGAGCCAGGATCAAACTCTCCGTGTCAATTCAAGAGCTTGTCTCTGGAAAAATGGAAACTTGACAGGGTTGAATATGCAGCCACCAGCCGACTCAGGGAGCCTGCTGTGCTGCTTGGCGATGGTTGACTGAACGAGTTACTTGTCAAGGTTCTGGGGCGCCGGGGCTGGGTGGCCTCATCAGCGCTTTACTACCCTATCCCCACCACCACTCCCACGTCAAGATATCCAACCCAAAATTTTTTGAAGCCAGAAGGGATCCGGATCCACCGTTAGACTGTTGAAGTGAGCTCAGATTGGGTTAGACGGGTCTATGGGGATTGTGATTGGGGCTGTTGCTCCTGACTTTAGCTTGCCTGCGGTGGGGAAAGGGATCCAAAAGGGAGCCCAGATTTCACTGGCGGCCTACCGGGGCAAGAGCAAGGTGTTGCTGGCCTTTTACCCGGCGGATTTTTCCCCGGTATGCACGAGCGAGATGCGTTGCTTTCGGGAGGATTGGGAAGCTTTCCGGGCCGCGGGCTGCGAGATCTTGGGGATCAGCAGCGATCCCCTCTCCAGGCACCAAGCCTTTGCCGAGCAGCTTAAGCTGGAGTTTCCTTTGCTGAGCGATGTGGACAGAACCGTGAGCCAGCAGTACGGGGTGGACAGCCTGCTGGGGACGCGGCGGGCCTATTTTTTGGTGGATAGCCAAGGGATCCTACGCTACCAGCATGTGGAGTGGCTGCCCTTGTTCAAGCGAGACAACCGGGAGCTGCTGGAGGCCGTGAGGGCGATTAGCTAGCTCGCCGGGAAGCCCCGCACTCTCTGCAACAGCAGGAGGGTCGGGATGAAAGGCGGATATATTCTGTACTATAATCAACATGGTTGTACAAAACGGCGTTGCCGGAATCTGGTGCAACTACGCGGTGGGGCATCCCGTGTCTGCTCGCAGAGGGTTCTTGCAGTAGCTCCCCGATGAAGCGAGAAGCCCACGCTGTACCTGTAGGGTCAGTGATGGGAGTATGTCACCTAAACGGGGGATCCTCTGGGGTGGGCCAGAGAACCCGTTGCGGCTGTCCGGTGTCCGGCAGGGAGAGGGGAGTGTGGCCAAGGGGCTCCAGAAGCCAGCTACGCTGGGGCGGGCTCCAGTTGCCCTGGCGGGCCTCGATCTCCAGAATGAGCTGGCCATTTTGCTGTCGCAAGCGGAAGAGGGTGGTGGCCCAGGCTCCTGCTCGATGGGCGAGGGTTTCCCCGTCGTCTTCGTAGAGGGTGAAGCTGCCGTTGCCGGGGTAGAGTTTGAGGTGCGGTTGGTCACGGCGCAGGTGGGCGGTGGACGGGCAGGGGGGAGCTAAAGGCAGAACGGAGCCACCCCGCACAAACAGCGGCAGTTGTTCGAGAGGGGCAGGGACGAGAATGTAGCGGGGGCCGGTGTGGGCCTGACCTGTCCACCAATCAAACCAAGTGCCCTGGGGTAGGTAAACAGCGCGGCACCGCACGCCAGGCCGAACCACAGGGGCAGCTAGGAGGGCGGATCCCAGCATGGCTTGATCTGAGATCTCGTAGGTTTGCGGATCGTCGGGAAACTCGTAGAGAAGGGGGCGCAAGATGGGGGATCCGGTTTGGCTGGACTCCCAAAAGAGGCTGTAGAGGTAGGGCAGCAGCTGGTAACGCAACTGAATGGCCTGCCGGCAGATGGTTTCCACTTCGAGGCCAAAGCTCCAGGGCTCGTGGGGGCGGGTGCCCAGGGCGCTGTGGCCGCGCATGAGGGGGTAAAGAATTCCCATTTGCATCCAACGGGCAAACAGCTCGGGAGTGGCATTGCCACCGAAGCCGCCGATGTCCGCGCCGACAAAGCTAACTCCCGACAGGCCCAGGTTTAGGAGCATGGGCAGGGACATCTCCAGGTGTTCCCAGGAGGATTGGTTGTCGCCTGTCCAGACGGCAGCCCAGCGCTGGATCCCAGCAAAGCCGGAGCGGGTCAGCACGAAGGGGCGCCGGTTGGGGTTGAGCTGTTCCAAGCCTTCACGGGAAGCGCGTGTCATCAGCAGGCCGTACAGGTTGTGAACTTCGGCGTGGGTGGTGGGTTCGTCGGGTGGGCCTTGGGGGGCATCGAGGGGGATATCGACGATCTGGCCGCCGTCTCCAAAGGGGCGGTCGTTGAGGGCCGGCTCGTTCATGTCGTTCCAGATGCCATCCACACCGGCTTGGGTGAGAACCCGTTGCCAGGATCCCCACCACTGCCGCACTCCGGGGCGCAAGAAGTCGGGAAAGAGGACTTTGCCTGGCCAAACGTAGCCATGGAAGAGGTGGCCGTCGGCGCGGCGGATAAAGAAATCCTGGGCCAAGCCCTCGTCGAAGACGGCGTAGTCGGCTTCGGGCTCGAACTTGACGCCGGGATCCACAATGGCTACCACCCGGAAGCCAGCCTCGTGGAGTTGGGCCATGAGCCGGGCCGGTTCGGGGAAGCGGCGGGGATCCCAGGTGAAGACGCGGTAGCCGCGCATGTAGTCGATATCCAAGTAAATGACGTCGCAGGGGATCTGCCGCTGGCGAAATTGCTGCGCAACGGTTTGAACCTGAGCGGCGCTGGCGTAGCTCCAGCGGCACTGTTGGTAGCCCAAGGCCCAGAGGGGAGGAAGGGGAGGCCGCCCAGTGAGTTGGGTGTAGGTCTCGAGCACCAAGGCCGGGGTGGGGCCGTAGATCAGGTAGTAATCCAGCTCGGGGGCGCGCACCTCGATGGCCCACTGCTCGGGATCGATCTGGCCCAGGTCGAACTGGCTCCAGTGGGTGCAGTGCAGGAAGAGCCCGTAGCAGAGGTTGGGGCGAAGAAACAGGGCGAAGGGAATGGCCTGGTAGAGATTGTCGCTGTGGGCGTCGTAGTTCCAGCAGTCGCGAGTCCAGTGGCTGTAGCGCCGACCCCGTTTGTTGAGTAGCCCCGCCCGTTCCCCTAGGCCATAGATGTGCTCGGCAGGGTGGAGGTGTTTGACCAGGCGGATGCTATCGGATCCCCAGGTAAGCCCAGAGGAGACATCGGCGCAAAACTCTTGCCCTTGAGAGTCTTGAAAACTGAACCGGAGGGGATCCCGATCGATCTGAACTTGCACCTGGGAGGTGGACAGGTGGATTTGGGTGGAGCTTTCCTGCAGTTCAAAGGGAGCCGGCGGCCACTCTTCATCGGCTGGAGCCACATCCCAGGAACGACGGGGCAAAAACGCTCCGCTGGGGCTAAAGCGCAGCCGAAACAGACGGGGGGTGAGCACCTGCATAGACCAGCGGCCCTGGGCACAGATGAGGTGGATCCCTCTGGAGTGGGGCTGGAGCTGCTGCAGGGATCCGCAGGTTGGCCTTTGGGGCGGGCGGGCGGGGGATTGGCCGTTCGCGCCCGCGGGATCGAGTCCCAAGATCTCGCCAGGTTCCAGCATGCTTTGGAGACAGATTGCTGCTCTCAAGGCTAGCCTATGGCCGGGAGGGGACAGGGGGTTGCCCACTCTGGTCCGCAGTGGGTTTTACCCTCATCGGTACCCATCTCCAGAAGAGCAGCGGTAATAATCGACTAGCTCAGACCCCAGAATCCATCGCGAAAACGAGGCGGCAATGGCCATGAGGATCCCGGCGATCAAGCTTCTCTCCTCACTGCTGCTTTTTGGGGGGGTGTCCGTCCCCGCTGTCGTGGCGGCCTACCCGGTCAGCCCGGAGATGGTGATGACCCTGCAACAGGGGGATCATGCCCAAGCCTTGCCCAGGGCCAGAACGGAGCAAGCGTTTCGGGTGGTTACTTTGGCCCAGGGTTTGGAGCACCCTTGGGGGATGGCCTTTTTGCCGGATGGAACTCTCTTGGTTACCGAACGCCCAGGGCGGCTGCGCCGAGTTACCCCCCAGGGATTGGATCCCCAGCCCATAGCCGGTGTGCCAGAAGTATTTGCCCGCGGACAGGGGGGCCTGCTGGACATTGCCTTGCACCCTAATTACGCGGAGAACGGCTGGATTTACCTGTCCTATGCCGCTCCTGGGCCGGGCGGCGGGGGAACCCGAGTGGCGCGGGCCCGCTTGGGGGAGAAGGGACTCCAGGATCTGGAGGTGATTTTCGACATGGAGCGCAAGACCCCCGCTCAACAGCACTTTGGCTCCCGCCTGGCCTTTGATGAACAGGGATTTCTCTACATCAGCACCGGCGACCGGGGAGAACGGGATCGAGCCCAAGATTTGGGGGATTCTGCCGGTAAAGTGTTGCGCATTACGGATGCGGGCGGGATCCCGGCGGACAACCCATTTGTCGGCCAAGCAGGGGCTTTGCCGGAAACTTTTACCTATGGCCACCGCAACATTCAGGGAATGGCCCGCCACCCTGAAACAGGGGCAATTTGGTCCCATGAACATGGGCCGCAGGGTGGGGACGAGATCAACATCTTGGCCCCCGGCGTCAACTACGGCTGGCCCTTGATCACCCACGGTCGAGAATATACGGGGGAACCTATCGGCCAAGGACTGGCGGCAGCTCCTGGATTGGCTTCGCCCCTGCTGCACTGGACACCCTCAATTGCCCCTTCCGGCATGACTTTCTACACAGGGGAGGCTTTCCCCGAATGGCGGGGCAACCTATTTGTGGGGGCGCTGGCCGGGCAACACCTGGCGCGCTTGGTACTGGATGGAGAGCGCGTGGTGGCAGAAGAGCGTCTCTTAGAGGGGGCGGTGGGCCGCATTCGCGATGTGCGGCAGGGGCCGGATGGACTCCTTTACCTGTTGACGGACGCCCCGAATGGATCCCTGCTGCGCCTGGAGCCAGCACCCTGAAGGCATCGGCTTAGGAGATGACGGAAACTATCCTGCTCCCGCTGGGCAGCTCTTTGGCGGGACAGGGACTTTCCCCAGAGTAGGGCTGGGGAACTCAGAAGCTGAGGCTCTCCCAAGAAACGTTGATGTCTTCCAAAAGCAGCGACTTGTTGTAAATCTGCAGGATGATCAACAGGAAGACGGCGAATAGGGCCATGAAGACCGCCATCAGGGGCGTGGTGCCCCAGCCGGGAGCCACTTTACCGTATTCCGAGTTGAGGGGACGCAGCAGATCGCCCAGTTTGGTACGAATGGCCATAGGTTCTCGCTTAGAAACCGAACACGTTGACGAAGTCGAAGATAGCAGGCTCGAAGGCGGATCCCTGGTGCTCGGCACCGCCCAGACAGCCACCCCATTAAAATCACGCTATCAGAATCTGGCCAACCCCTTTTGCCTTGAGCAATGAATTGTAAACTTGTGTAATACTGTAGTCGAACGCTCTCAGGATCTGAGGACTCAGACTTAGATATGGAACCCACCTTTTCCCTAATTGTGGCGATTGCGGCAGTCACCATCTGCATCACCGCGTTTGCCATCTACACGGCCTTTGGCCCCCCTTCCAAGGACTTGCAGGATCCCTACGAGATGCACGAGGATTAAAGCTTGTCGTTGGGATATCTGGGTAAATGTCTGCTCGGCTGATCCCCCGTCTCTCCTTTCACAAGTACCAGGGATTGGGGAACGATTTTATCTTGGTGGACAACCGCCGGCAGTCTCAGCCCTGCTTGAGCCCAGAAGAGGCCGTTGCCCTTTGCAATCGCCGCTTTGGGGTGGGAGCCGATGGGGTTATCTTCCTGCTGCCAGGGCAGGAGGGGGCAGATTTCAGCATGCGCCTCTTCAACAGCGACGGTTCCGAGGCGGAGATGTGCGGCAATGGGATCCGCTGTTTGGCCCGCTTTCTGCAGGACTTGGGGATCCCAGGTCGGGATGGCGCCTACCAGATCCACACCTTGGCGGGGCGAATCGTGCCGCAGGTGCGGGCAGATGGGCTGGTCACAGTGGACATGGGGATCCCTCGCCTTTTGGCCAGGCAGATCCCCACCACCTTGGCCGAACCCGAGGAGAAGGTCATTCGGCAGCCGCTTGCAGTGGCCGGGCGAGAGTGGCGGGTGACGGCGGTGAGCATGGGCAACCCCCATTGTGTGGTCTTCCTGGAAGGAGAGGGATCCCTGGAGGAGCTGGACTTGGCAGCTGTGGGCCCCCTGTTTGAGCATCATCCGGCCTTTCCTGAGCGCACCAACACCGAATTTGTGCAGGTGCTCAGCCCGACTCGTCTGCGCCTACGGGTTTGGGAGCGGGGAGCGGGGGCAACGCTGGCTTGTGGGACGGGTGCCTGTGCTGTTTTGGTGGCTGCTGTTTTGGAGGAGCGCGCAGAATCGCAAGCTACAGTAGAACTGCCGGGAGGAAATCTGGAAATTCGCTGGGATCCGAGCACACAGCACGTGTGGATGACCGGCCCTGCCCTACACGTCTTCAGCGGCACCACTGCCGGTTGAGAACTAGGCTCCCAGACCCAACAGGAGGATGGCCAGGAGGCCGAGGATCCCATAGGCAACGCTCCAGCCCTGCCGCCAGATCAGCGCCACTGCCAGGCCCAATAAGACCAAGCCCAAGCCCAGGCCAAGGCGGAGAAATAGAGGGTGTACAAACTGGCTGAGGGAGCGTTTGAGCCAGGGGAAGATCACCCCCAAGGCGAAGGCCAGTCCTACGGGGATCCAATCGATCCAACCTGTCTGCTCCCAGCCCCCCAACAGGTAAAAGCCGCCCAGACAAAGGCCCAGGCAGAAAAACAGCACCCGCATGCCGGGATAGTCTTGTCGATAGTTGAAAGCAAGGCTTCGGAGCTCCTTGGGGTGGGCCAAGACCAATGGCTCTACAGCAAAGCTTTCGCTCCACTCCGGCGCTTCTTCAGTTTGTCCGCGGCACCAAAGGTAAACGTTGACCTTGCGCAACCCTTGCAGCAGAGAGGCTTCCACCGCACTGCGCACCACCTCCATCACCTGCAGGGTATCCACCACATCGCCCGGCAGCCGTTCCAGCAGCACGTTGAGAACAGGCCCCTTCAGCTCGGCTCGGCCAAACAGCCGCAAGTTGGCAAGCTTGTAATCGAGGATTTGGTTCAAGATTTTGAGCTGGCGGCGCATGGGATCCCGCGAACAGAGAGCCGTCGTTCGACCGGTTGACTCAAAGCTTCAACATGACCGGTATGACCAGTCTAACGGTTGGGCCAGAGCGGCAGAAAAGAGACGTTCCCGGTGTGAAAAGGAGGTGGGACTATCCGATGAGGGTGCGAATGCACCGGCGAATGCTGAGGTTGGATCGCTCCAAGTCGGCAAATCCGCTCAGAAGAGTTCCCTGGCCGTCCAAAAGCAGCAAAGCGGCCTGTTGGCGAAAATTGATCCCAGGCAAGGTTGCAGCGGCTATTTCTTGCAGCTTCTGGATGGTTTCTCCCTCAAAATCGACCGAGACATACACAAACGGAGAAACCAGGCGGGGATCCGTCGGTACACTCTCCCGGATGGCCTGCAAAACCAAGTGGCGCACCAGCAGCAGCCCCCTGCCATCCACCAGCACGATCTGGCGCAGCCGAGGGTTTTGCCCAAACTCCAGGGCCAAACTTTTGGAGAGGGCTTCCGATTGCGAGCGGGTTTGGCTGTTGGTCAAGATCAACGCTTGAATGCCCTCATACCGACTTAGGTCAAGCTGCCCTCCGAAAACGCTCTCCACTTTGAAAGCCAGAGATTCATCACGGTTACCATTGCTGGGGCAGTTGCCGGCTTGAACGGGATCGAACGCACCTTGAGAAAGCAGGGCAAGGGTGGCAAACCCCAAAGCCACAAGTCTCTTTTGAACGCAAAGCCAGCAGCGGTTAGCCGGGGCACAGCAGCAGGACAGCACTCGGTTCATGGCGGGGAGCTCTGGAGCGGGCCGGCCAAATCTTAACCGATCTTCATCTTTGGTGCTCCAAAATGCCCTCTGGGCTTCTCATCCCCATTGGGTTGGTGCCCATAATGGAAGGCAGTTTCTGGTTTGCTGGCCATGACTCACGCCTCTTTGCTGGATGCCCTCAACCCTTCTCAACGGCAAGCGGTGCAACACTTTTGTGGCCCGCTGCTAGTGGTGGCGGGGGCAGGTTCCGGCAAGACGCGCGCCCTCACCCACCGCATTGCCTACCTGGTTCGCCACTATCGGGTGGATCCAGGAGAAATTTTGGCCGTGACCTTCACCAACAAGGCCGCCCGTGAGATGAAAGAGCGCATTGAGCAGCTCTTTGCCGAACAAGAAGCTCAAGAACAATTTGGGATCCCCTTAGAGGAATTGGAGCCGGCCCAGGCAACGCGACTAAAATCTGCTGTTTACCACCGCTGGATTAAGCCTCTTTGGATTGGCACGTTCCACAGCTTATTTGCCCAGATCCTGCGCCTGGAGATCGAAAAATATCAGGATCCCAAGGGGCGCAAGTGGACTCGCCACTTCTCGATCTTCGATGAATCAGATGCCCAATCTCTGGTGAAGGAGATTGTAACCAAGCAACTGAACTTGGATGAGCGCAAGTTTGACCCAAGGTCGGTACGCTACGCCATTAGCAATGCCAAAAACCAAGGTTGGACTCCTGCCGACCTGGAGCGCAATCAGCCCAACTTCCGTGGCCGTACCATTGCCCAAGTTTACGAAATCTATGAAGACCAACTGGCAGCCAACAATGCTCTGGACTTTGATAACTTGATTTGGATACCAGTGCAGCTTTTTCGACAAAACGAGCAGGTGTTGGCTTACTGGCACCAACGATTTCGACACATTTTGGTGGATGAATACCAAGACACCAACCGCACTCAGTATGAGTTGATTCGTCTGTTGGCCACCAACGGCGAGACCTGCAGATCTCGGTTGGATTGGAGAAACCGATCGATCTTTGTGGTGGGAGATGCCGATCAAAGCATCTATCGGTTTCGCGGGGCAGATTTTACCATCTTGCTGGAGTTTCAAGAGACCTTTGGCGATGGTCTTCCGGACGATGATACCCGCACCATGATCAAGCTGGAGGAGAACTATCGCTCTACAGCTACCATTCTGCAGGCGGCCAACGCCCTCATCGAGAAAAATACAGAGCGCATTGATAAAGTTCTCAGGCCAACCCGTCAGCAAGGAAATCCGATTTTTCTTCATCAGGCGGATGATGAGATTGCAGAGGCCGAGTTTGTTGTCAATACCATCCGACGATTACACGGCCAAAATGCCAATGCTTTTTCCTGGGGAGATTTTGCCATTCTCTACCGCATCAACGCTCAATCCCGTCCTTTTGAAGAGGTCTTGCTGCGGTGGGGGATCCCTTACACGGTGGTGGGCGGACTGCGATTTTACGACCGCAAAGAAATTAAGGATGTCCTAGCCTATTTACGGGTTGTGGCTAACCCTGCCGACTCCTTTAGCCTGCTGCGAATTATTAACGTGCCGCGCCGTGGCATTGGCAAATCCACCCTGGACAAGCTGACCGAAGCGGCGGCGGCTCTCAACGTGCCTTTGTGGGCAATTCTCAGCGACGAAACCTCTGTAAGTAGCTTGGTGGGTCGTTTGGCTAGGCCTGTCATTCAGTTTGCTCAGCTGATTCAGCATTGGCATCGACAGGCTTCTCAGACTTCAGCCGCCACCCTTATCGAAGGGTTGCTAAGGGATTCCGGCTATTTGGAGGATCTCAAGGCGCAGGGTACAGACGAAGCCGAAGAAAGAGCGGCCAACGTGATGGAACTTTACAATGCCGCTCGCCAATTCGAGGAAGAACAGGAGGATCCCAGCCTTGAGGCTTTTTTGAGCAATGTGTCTTTGGCTTCCGACTTAGATAACCTTCAGGAAGGCGCTGAGAAAGTTTCGCTAATGACGTTGCACTCTTCCAAAGGTTTGGAGTTTCCTGTTGTGTTCTTGGTGGGGGTAGAGCAGGGTCTGTTTCCCAATTTCCGGGCTTTGGAGGATCCCGCTGCCTTGGAAGAAGAACGACGCCTTTGCTATGTGGGCATTACCCGTGCCCGTGAGCAGTTGTATATCAGCCACGCCAGGGAAAGGATGCTCTACGGCAACCGCGAACCAGCTATTCCTTCGGTATTTTTAAGTGAACTGCCCCAAGAGTTAATCGAATTCGACAGACGCGGAGCCGTTTCTCGACAGCTCTCCCACGGCAGTGGACTGTCCCTTTCAGATGCACCCAAGGCCAGGCCCAATCGCCGCCAAAGCCGTTCAGAACAGTGGGCGATTGGAGATCGTTTGCAACATCCCCAATTCGGACAAGGCCAGATTACCCATGTGTTCGGCAGTGGTGAACGGGTCACGATTGCGGTGAGGTTTCCCGCTATCGGTCAACAGAAAATCTTGGATCCCCGTATCGCTCCTATTCAAAAGCTCAGCTAAGCGGCTGAACTCGGAAGGGCTCCAGCGATGAAGAGAGGCAAAGGGAAGTGCTGTAGAAGTCCGTAGCTCATTCGAGATTGCCTTGCCGTTGACGTCGTTGGTGATCCCTTGCTTTATATGTGTTTGCTTTATATGTGTTGCTGCACGACGGGGAAAGCAAAACCTCAGCTCCTCCTTTCCCTGATTTGACCGTTGCCCAACCCTCGACCTTACCTCTGCCCCCTCGTCACTAATTGCTTGTAATTGCTTGACTACCCGGTCTTGGGATCCCTCGCCAGGTTTAACCCAGTCGGCTGGGACTGAGTTGTCTCGGCTCTGTCCGGTACCAGGCGCAGGGGCGGGCCAAAGCGGCCAACCGCTACAGTGTTGTTCAGGGCCGGGATCTGGCGGATGGATCCCTGGCGTAGGCAGCGGTGTAGACGGCGCAGCAGGAAGAGGTCGGCTTCGGAGCACTCCTCTCGAAATAGCCTTACGTTAAGTTCGTGTTCCTGAGCAGCGGTGAGCAAACCGGTCATCATGGCGGTTTGAATGATCTGCTGCACGGTTATGGTTGTCGCTTCATCCATAGGTTTAGGCGATTGGATGGAGACCTTTTGCTGCTCTTATTCTCGACAAATCCCTCTGATATTGACTCCGCCAAATAGCGGATTCGGTATGCGCGCACTTTGTCTTCTTTCTCGGTGCTCGGAAATAGGGCTTTCCAGATACCTATTGACCTTCTGAGCCATCCGGATTCCGTGTAGGCGAAAAGCTTGAAATCTTTGTGTCACAAGCCTTTCTAATCGAAGTGGGAGCAGAGCCAACAATTGGATACGTAGGGATCCCATCCTCACCGCAGTACAAAATTAGACTCAACAGTGAGTTGCTTGAACTGGCCAAAGAGGTGCTGATCCCATGATTTTTCGAGCTGTTGCTTGAGGCCGTAACAGATATCTGTGGCAATACGGAACTGAGAAGCGATGTTCGTCACCGACAAATGGCGTAGGGTTGCTTGGCTTTTTGTCTGTACCTTGTCGGCAACGCAGGCATAGAGGATGAGCAACAGCCTTGTGTTAGGGTGGGGGCATTTTAGGGTGGCAATGGGCTGTGTCAGAAACTCCACAAAAAGTCGGCTGTGCTGTCCCTCTGGGCTGCTGTGGCTGCGGCTGTTTGGGCCTGCTGGCGGTGTTGGGCCTGGGGCTGGCGGGGGCAGGGATCCTAGTCTGGAATGGGATCCGTGCCTCAGGAGCCTATCGCACCTACCAGTTGGCGGTGGAGCAGCTCGAACAAAATGCCGTGGTGGTGGAACGTTTGGGAGAGCCCCTGAGGCCGGGATGGCCCTCGCGGCTGCGTTTTCAGGAAGATGAGGAAGCCGGTTGGGTGTGTCTGTTCTTTTTGATTACAGGGGCCCAGCGCACCGGCGATGTGGTGGTGGAATCGGAGCGGGGCATGGCCGGCTCGGCATGGCAGTTGCGCCATCTGCAAGTGAAAGTTGACGGGGATCCGCAGGCCATTCAGGTCATCGAGGGGGAATCTCGGTGTGAAAAGGAAGAGTCGGATGGAGAAGCCCTGCCCCTGCAGCCAGAAGGCGACATCTAGGTAGCCGGATATCCTCAGCCGCGGGTAGAGTCAAAAGGACTCCGTCCCGCTGACGCGAACGGTTGTGGCCTTGTTGGATCCCTATGCGGTCGCTCCCTTACCTGCGCTTGCTGCTGCTGTTGGCGCTGTTGGCCTCGTTCACCGGGCTGATCGTCTGGCTGATCCAATCGTTTCTCGATCTGTACTACGCCACCCGCTACCACCCGATTTTGGGGGGGCTGTTGATTGGGGTGCTGCTGCTGCTGCTGCTGGTGTTTTTGGCCGCTGCCATCTACTACTTGTTTCTGTTTCGCCAACCCGCCCCCAGCAGGAGGGAAATTACCCAACCCCTTGCCTTGCCGGAGACGGCTTTGGAAAAGCGGAAAGCGGCGCAACAGAACTTGGCCCAACTGGAGGCGCAGCTAGCGCAAATCCAGGATGAAGTGGCGCGGGCAGCGCTGGCGGAGCGGTCGGCTCTGCTGGCCCAACAGTTGGCCCAGCCCCAGCTGAAGGTGGTGGTCTTCGGCACCGGGTCGGCGGGCAAGACTTCTTTGGTCAACGCGCTGCTGGGGCGGCGGGCGGGGGCGGTGGGGGCCACGCTGGGCACCACCCAGGCGGTGGCTTGTTACGATTGGAACTTGCCTGGGATCCCGCAGCCGGTGCAGATCCTGGATTGCCCCGGCATTTTGGAGATCGGCCCGGCAGGGGTGATGCGGGAACAGGAGGCGCAAGCCCAAGCCCAAGCTGCCGATCTGCTCCTAGTGGTGGTGGATGGGGATCTGCGCCAGTCGGAGGTGGATCCCTTGCGCCGGTTGATCGCCCTGGGCAAGCGGGCCTTGCTGATCCTGAACAAAGCGGATCGCTACACCTCAGAAGAACGGCAGATCCTCTTGCAACGCCTGCGGGAGCGGGTCTACCCCCTGATTCCACCTCAGGATGTGTTGATAGCTGCCGCTGCTCCAGCCCCTGTGCGGGTGGGATCCCAAACCTGGCGACCGGAGCCGGATGTGGCCGCCGTGCGGGATCGCGTGCAGGCAGTGCTCTATGCCGAAGGTGGATCCCTGGCCTTGGACAATGCTCTGCTGCAATCGCAACAGTTGGGGGAAGAGGCCAAACGGATTCTCCAAGCCCAACTGCGCCGCCAAGCCGAGGAAGTGATCGATCGCTTTCAGTGGATTGTTACAGGGGTGGTATTTGCCAACCCCATCCCGGCGGTGGATCTGCTGGCCATTGCCGCCATCAACGCCCAGATGGTGGTGGAACTGGGATCCCTTTACGGCTGCAAAATGAACCTGCAGCAGGGGCGGGAGCTGGCCTTGTCTCTGGCCAAAACCCTAGCGGGCTTGGGCTTGGTGGAAGGGGCGATCCAACTGACCACGGGGATCTTGGCCACCGTTGCCGAAGTGAGCGTCGTCGGTTTTCTGGCGACAGCCCCCATTCAGGCAGCCAGTGCTGGCTATCTCACCCGCATTGCCGGCAAGAGCTTCATTGAGTATTTCCAGCACAACCAAAGCTGGGGAGAAGGGGGGATGCAGGCGGTGGTCAAAGCCCAGGTGCAAAATACCCAAAAATCCGGTTGGCTCAAAGAGTTTGTCCGCGAGGCTTCTCGGCGCATCTTCCGAAATGGAATGAGCAAAGACTAAAGGGCCAGCCCAAGGGATCCCTAGCAGCCACTCACGGCAATATCGGTCGGCATAAAGGCCAGCTCCATTTGCGCCACATAATCGGCGTAGCTCAGTGCCGGCCCAGTGTCCCAATCCGCCAAGCCATGCATGCACTTCGACCATTGAATGAAGGCGGCAGGATAGATATAGGCCAAACTGGGATCCTGCAAAACCTCTTTGGGCAGCGGAGGAGCGGACTTGAGCACCGCCAACAGAGCCGGGGGCTTGGGGAGAATCCCGCGCGTGGCCTCGATCTGCTCTGGGGAAACCCTAAACTTGGCGGCGATAAACGGGATCACTCTGGAAATGGCCATCACCCAACACCAACCTCGCCTATAGAGGTAGGTTGCCCCCAAGCCGAGGGGCTGGCCTCAGGGATCCTACGGAGACCGGAAAAGGAGTGATGAACATTGGCGAGGATGGCCGTGGGCGGGCCTGGGATCCCCTTGCTTGGGGCCGCTGCTCCCCGTTATTCTAGTAAAGCTGAAAAATCTGGGGAAACAGTGAGCCGTGGCTAAAAAGAGCATGATCGAGCGGGAGAAAAAGCGCCAACGCTTGGTCGAGAAGTATCGGGAGAAGCGCCAACAACTGAAAGCAGCCATGGCCGATCCCAACATCGACCAGGCCACCCGCATGGAGCTGCACGCCCAACTGCAAAAACTCCCTCGGGCCAGCTCGCCCACACGCCTGCGCAACCGCTGCTGGAAAACCGGGCGTCCCCGGGGTTACTTCCGCGATTTCGGCCTGTGCCGCAACAGCCTGCGGGAAATGGCCCACAGAGGCTTATTGCCAGGTGTGGTCAAGTCTAGCTGGTAGTTGCCTGGCCTTCGCCGCTTGGTTATGCAGCCAAAACACCCTTTTGAGAGATCCTGAGTGGGCCTGCAACCTTTTCAGCTCTGTGACGAAGATCTCACCCCTGCAGTGGCAAAGGCCCTGGCCAGGGAACCTTACCTGGCCGTGGATACAGAAACAATGGGGCTGATCCCGCAGCGGGACAGGCTTTGCGTGGTGCAAATCGCCAACTCCGCCGGTGAGGTGGTGTTGTTGCGGTTGAGCCGTGGAGTAAAGCAGGCCCCCCTTCTGGCGGGGCTGCTGACGGATCCCAACATTGAAAAGATTTTCCACTACGCCCGCTTTGACCTGGCGATGCTGCGCTATCACCTGGGGATCCGGGCGTGGCCCGTCTTTTGCACCAAAATTGCCAGCAAACTGGCCCGCACCTACACCAGCAAGCATGGCCTCAAGGATGTGGTGAGCGAGCTGTGCGGGGTCGAACTCAACAAAACTGCCCAAAGCTCCGATTGGGGAGCCGTCCACGCGCTATCCGCCGAACAGCTGGAATATGCCGCCAACGATGTTCGCTATTTGATTCCGGTGCGCCACAAGTTGGCGGAGATGTTACGGCGGGAAGAACGCTGGGAGTTGGCGCAGCAGTGTTTCCAACATTTGCCTACTTTGGTAGAGCTGGATCTGTTGGGCTTCAGTAACGTCTTCGAACATCAGTAGGCGGGGCTTTACTTGATAGACAGTCACCGAATTTTCGGGCTGGAGGCCCGCACCATAGCCGCAGGCTTGGTGTCGGGAGGAAAGTCCTCCTCTATATAGGTTTGCTGGTCAAAGTCTGGATGAGCTACGATAGGCCCATGAGCCAGACTATCTCTGTACGTTGCAAGCTGATAGTCCCTGTAGAGTTGCGTCAAGAGATTGACCGCACCTTGCAGAGATTTGCTGACGCTTGTAACCAGATCTTGGATACCGCCAAGCGCGAGAAGTGCTGGAATACCGCCAAACTGCACCACTTGGTCTATCGACCGGTAAGAGCGGCTACGGGGCTGAAGGCTAATCACGTCTGTCAAGCGCTCCGCCGTGTGATTAGCAACGCCAAAGCGGTGAAGCAAGTCCACAAGTTCCGCCCCACCAGTCTGACTTTGGACGCTCGTACTTTTAAGTACCGAGAGTCCGACCAAGCCTAAGTACCGAGAGTCCGACCAAGCCGTGGGCGTGACCCTGATGAGCGGACGGGTTTGGCTCAAGCTCAAGATCGGTGGTTACCAGATGGCGCTTCTGCGAGGCCAGGAGCCAACAAGTGCAACCCTGTCCAAGACCAAGCAAGGGGACTACTACATCAACATTGCTGTTGAGCTGGATACTCCCCCGACTGGCAAAACTCCAAAGGTAATCGGAGTTGACTTGGGCAGGCGAGATATCGCCACCGCTAGCAACGGACGCTCTTGGAGTGGAGAGCACATCCAGGCCGTCCGTGACCGGTTCAGCCGTGTACGCGCCAAGGTTCAATCCAAACGCACTCGCAGCTCTAGGAGACTGCTGAGAAGGCTCTCTGGGAGAGAACGGCGCTACCAGACATGGCTGAACCATAACATCAGCAAAACCTTGGTCAGGGATGCCCAGGCTATTGGTGCGGCACTGGCTTTTGAAGACTTGACAGGCATCAGAGATTGCCTGAATCAGAAGTCTCGAAGTAAGGCTGAGCGGCGCAGGACTAACAACTGGGCGTTCTACCAGCTCAGGATGTTTGTAGCCTACAAGGCTGCCATTGCTGGAGTGCCTGTGGTGCTGGTGCCGCCTGCCTACACCAGTCAGACCTGCCACAAATGCCTGCACATCCACCCTGAGCGGGGTAAGTCCTACCGCAATGGTAAGTCGTTCAAGTGTGGGCATTGTGGGTGGGAAGGGGATGCTGACCATAACGCTGCTCAAGTAATCTCTCTCCTTGGGGCGACTGTAAACTCGCCTGAAATTCCGAAACTTAGCTGTCCTCTGGGGCCGCTAGGGATTGGGATAAAGCCCGCACCCTGCGCATAGCACGGGTGTCGGGTAGTTTACTGTCTTCGATGACCGGGCCCTCGGGGATCCCACATCTCCTGAAGCTGAACATGGGGGGACCTCACCGGCCCACAAAGTATCTGGCAACACAGCTGGCTGCCCCTCTCTCTGATGTAGTGGGGATGGGGTTGGCCATACCAATCGAGATAAACCGGCCTGCAACCCTCATTGCTCCCGCCATCATCTGTCTGGATCAGGGGGATCAGCCCTCACTTGGGCCACTATGAAAATCATTGGAGTTGAGTCAATGTTGGAGTGGAAGCCTACAACCAAGCCAAACGAGAGGGCAATAACTCCACCAATGCACTCCTCAAAGCTTGGGAAAAGGTCAAGCAAATTTTCACACGAGATGAGAAAGGGATCTTCTCCAAACGCAAGACCTAGCCCAAAAAGTTTCCGAAGTAGCGAGAGCACAGTAAAGCGCCATCTCGCCGCTCTGCCTGTACGTGTTCTGGGTCTGCTCCAATTTTTTAGCTGCAACCTCATATCCTGAGAATAGCCCGAAAAACTCTAACCTAACCTTGCAGGGGTGAGCCTATGGCTGCGAGTGACTTCAAGGATTACTACAAGATCCTGGGCGTCAGCAGAGATGCCTCTGCCGAGGAAATCAAGCGCGTCTATCGCAAGCTGGCCCGCCAGTATCACCCCGACGTGAACCCCGGCAACAAGGCGGCAGAGGAACGCTTTAAGGAGATCAACGAAGCCTACGAGGTGCTCTCTGATCCAGAGAAGTCGCAGAGGGTGGTTCAAAGTGGGTTATCTTCCCCCGCTGTTTCGGGCAAGCCCGTTCTGGAGTTGCGCCACGTCTCGCTGCAGTACCCCACCAAGGGATCCCCAGTCACGATCATCCGCGACGTCAGCTTTTCTGTTGCCCACTCGGAGTTTGTCTCCATTGTTGGGCCGAGCGGCTGTGGCAAGACTTCTCTTTTGAAGATGATGGCCGGCCTGAACACTGACCATGGCGGCACCCTCTACTTTCAGTTGCAGCCCATCGCCGGCCCCCTGAAGAGTGTGGGCATGGCCTTTCAAAACCCGGTGCTGCTGCCCTGGCGCACAACCCTGGAGAACGTGTTGCTGCCGTTGGAGGTGGTAGAGCCCTACAAGCGCACCTTCAAGCAAAACCTGGCCCAGCACGAGAAGTCGGCGCTGGAGCTGCTGGCCACCGTGGGCTTGGAGGGTTTTCAGAAAGCCTATCCTTGGCAGCTTTCTGGGGGAATGCGGCAGCGGGCTTCCCTGTGCCGCGCTTTGATCCATCAGCCGGAGCTGTTGTTGTTGGACGAACCTTTTGCCGCTTTGGATGCCTTTACCCGCGAGGATATGTGGGAAATGTTGCAGCGGCTGTGGCTGCGCACCGGCTGCACCGCCATTTTGATCACTCACGATTTGCGGGAGGCGGTTTTCCTCTCCGATACCATTTATGTGATGGGGCCACGGCCTAGCGAGATCATCTTTTCCCTCAAAGTGGATCTGCCCCGTCCACGCCCGCTGGAGATCTGCCTGACGGACGAGTTTCACCGCTTGGTCTCGGAAGTGCGCCAGCACATTCGGCGCAGCTATTAGGCCAAAGAGCCCTTGATCCAAAAAATCTGGAAAGGTTTGCTGGACAGGTTACCACGCATCTCTGCCGAGGGATCCCATGAAAAAATCATTTGACCGATTTTTGCAGACCCAAACGGCTTCTGTGGTCTTGCCCGCTGTCACCATCGTTTTGACCCTTGTGCTCTGGCAGGTGGGGGTGGGGCTGTTCAACGTTCCTCGCTTCATTCTGCCGGCGCCCACCCAGATCCTCGCAGCCATGAACCAGTGGAGCCCGGTGATTCTGCGTCACTCCCTAACCACCCTCACTTCGACGCTGCTGGCCTTTGCGCTGGCTTTGGTGGGGGGGATATTGCTGGGATCGATCATCGGCAGCTCCCGCCTGGCCCATCTGTGTTTGTACCCGCTGCTGGTGGGGTTTAACACCATCCCGAAGGTGGCTTTGGTGCCGCTGCTGGCGATTTGGTTTGGCTTGGGCCTGATCCCGGCGGTGATCACGGCCTTTTTGCTGGCCTTTTTCCCCATTGCGGTCAATGTGGCGGTGGGGCTGGAGACGGTGGAAGCCGAAATGCGGGATGTGCTGCGCTCGTTGGGGGCCAGCTCTTGGGAGATTTTCACCAAGGTGGGGCTACCCCACAGCATGCCCTACCTGTTTGCCTCGTTGAAGGTGGCCATCTCCTTTGCTTTTGTCGGCTCGGTGATCTCGGAGACGGTGGCTTCCAACCAGGGGCTGGGCTACCTGATCGTGTCGGCCAGCTCTTCTTTTGATGTGCCTTTGGCCTTTGCGGGTTTGGTTGCCCTCGGCATTATGGGCATTTTGCTCTACACCTTTTTTGCGGCTTTGGAGCGCTATGTCCTGTCCTGGCGACAGTAGCATCTGCTCCAGGGGATCCCACCGATGCCTGAACAAGCTAGCCCAAATCTGGAAAAGTGGCCCGCACTGCCGGGTGGACGATCTTTCCTGCCCTGATGTTGAGCCCTTTGGCCAAGGCCGAGTCTTGTTCCAAAGCAGCGGCCAGGCCAAGGTTGGCCAGCTTGAGGATGTAGGGGAGTGTGGCGTTGACCAGCGCTTGGGTCGAAGTCCAGGGAACGGCTCCGGGCATGTTGGGAACGCCGTAGTGCAACACCCCGTGGGCTTCGTAAACCGGCTGGGCATGGGTGGTAACCCGCGTGGTGGCGATGCACCCCCCCTGATCCACCGCCACATCCACAATGAGGGAGCGAGGACGCATTTGGGCCACCAGCTCTTCTCCCACCAAGACCGGGGCCCGCCTTCCCGGCACCAACACTGCCCCTACCACCAGGTCGGCCTCGCGAACACACTCTTCCACGCTTTGGGCCGTGCTGTAGAGCAGCTCTACCCGCGAGCCAAAAATCAGCTCCAGCTCGTTCAGCCGCTGCAGGTTGATGTCCAAAATCTGCACCCGCGCCCCCAAGCCTACGGCCATTTTGGCCGCCTCGGTGCCCACGGTTCCCCCGCCCAGGATCACCACCCGCCCCGGCGGCACCCCCGGGATCCCGCCCAGCAACACGCCCCGCCCCCCCTGCTGTCGGGTGAGGTAATGGGCGCCAAATTGCACCGAGAGCCGCCCGGCAATCATGCTCATGGGCATCAACAAGGGCAGGGATCCATCTGCCAATTCCACCGTTTCATAGGCAAGGCAGGTGGCCCCCGATTGCAACAGCGCCTGGGTCAGCTCGCGGCTGGCGGCCAAGTGCAAATAGGTGAACAGAATAAGGTCGGGATGGAGCAGAGGATACTCAGCCGGCAGGGGCTCCTTGACCTTCACCACCAACTGCTGCCGGTAGATCTCCTCAGGAGTGACAGCCAGCTTGGCCCCCGCTTTTTGGTAGTCCTCATCCGTGAAGCCCGCCCCCTGGCCTGCTTGGGTCTCCACCCACACCTGATGCCCCTGTTCGGTTAAGGCCCGCACCGCCGCCGGTGTCAGCCCGACACGGAACTCTTGCTCTTTGATCTCTTTGGGCACGCCAATTCGCATAGGGATCCCCGTAGGGCTGCTTTCCAGTCTAGACAGACTCTCCCCGCAATGGGATCCCTGGCCTGAGCAGGAGAGCGAAAATTGTAAAGTTTTGTGCGCGATCTGTCGGGGCAAGCAATCGCCAGGCTAATTTTGTTAGCTCAAGATTTCAAGCGCAAACCTAGATCTCTTGCCATGATTGGCACGAAAACAAGACATAACAGCCTCAGAAAGCCCAATTTTCTTGCTTGCGCTTATCCCCAAGAGCAATGTTAATATCTATGTCACGAAGTCTCCGTACTCCCTCGCGAACGCACCTTGAAAACTGCATGGATTCAAGCTTTTCCGGGGGTAGGGTTGATCCCTACCTTTTCCCCGCAAGGGGACGGAAACGGGATTAAATCGAGCATTTACTAGTTTGAAGTAGTCTAGTTGATCCCTACCTTTTCCCCGCAAGGGGACGGAAACCATGTGGTCAATCAACCACTTGAATTCCTCCCGAGGTTGATCCCTACCTTTTCCCCGCAAGGGGACGGAAACTCTATCGGGCTCATGTGAGCCCATCAGTGGCACAATTGTTGATCCCTACCTTTTCCCCGCAAGGGGACGGAAACAGGTTGATCATGGAATGCCAGTTCACTCGACGTGAGATGAGTTGATCCCTACCTTTTCCCCGCAAGGGGACGGAAACCTGCAAATCTTGTTTGAGAATATCCCGCAGGCGGGTGTCATGCGTTGATCCCTACCTTTTCCCCGCAAGGGGACGGAAACGAAAAGGGAGGATATATGCGTATCAAATTGCTGGGAGTTGATCCCTACCTTTTCCCCGCAAGGGGACGGAAACGAAGAGTCATAACTACCTCCTAGTTATTTACTACAAGTTGATCCCTACCTTTTCCCCGCAAGGGGACGGAAACGGGACGTACACGTACTCGGTAACATAGCCGTTATGGCCATGTTGATCCCTACCTTTTCCCCGCAAGGGGACGGAAACTTCAAACCTCGGTGCCTCGACTTCAAGGAAGTACTTGACGTTGATCCCTACCTTTTCCCCGCAAGGGGACGGAAACACTTCACCTATTTGGCATTGGGTGAATAGAAATGGTTGGTTGATCCCTACCTTTTCCCCGCAAGGGGACGGAAACTCGTGTTGGAACGGCAGGTGCGAAACGTGTATTGCGTGCGGTTGATCCCTACCTTTTCCCCGCAAGGGGACGGAAACATTCCGAACCCGATCTGCTTCAGGTCGATTTAACAGGTTGATCCCTACCTTTTCCCCGCAAGGGGACGGAAACCTGGTCTGTATACCTCAGGAAGAACATTAACCAACCATCCAAAGTTGATCCCTACCTTTTCCCCGCAAGGGGACGGAAACGGCAGGCAACTGCCCATTGAGGAGCTACCAAGCCTTCGTTGATCCCTACCTTTTCCCCGCAAGGGGACGGAAACACAGCCGATAATGGCTTATTTGCCTCTTGTTGACTTAGTGAGGTTGATCCCTACCTTTTCCCCGCAAGGGGACGGAAACCGCATCCACAGCATTAAGCTGCTTCAGCGACCACCGAGCTTGGCTGTTGATCCCTACCTTTTCCCCGCAAGGGGACGGAAACCGTACCCACCGATTCTGGGAGTAGTTCCAATAGTAGTTGATCCCTACCTTTTCCCCGCAAGGGGACGGAAACGCCAAAGGACGGAGGGCTTGAGAAGTTTTGTCCTTACGTTGATCCCTACCTTTTCCCCGCAAGGGGACGGAAACGCGGCGGGCAATCCCCTCTAACACACTTTGCATGTGCGTTGATCCCTACCTTTTCCCCGCAAGGGGACGGAAACCTGAGCTACGCGAGGCGAGAGGAGAGAGAAAGGAAAGTTGATCCCTGCCTTCTTCGAGACATCCTTGAGAACTGAGACTGGCGGATTCTAGGGTGGATCCCTAGCGCAGGAAACGGGCCAGCAGCACCAGTCCGATGCCGCCGAACAAGATGTTGAAGCTCCAGGCTGCCGCCCAAGGGGGAAGGGCTCCCACTTCTCCCAAGCTGCGAGACACGCTCAGAACCACGTAGTAGCCAAACACCAACAGGATCCCGAAGACGACGCCCCCGTAGCGTCCCACCCGCCGCGCGGTGGTGGATCCCAGGGGTAGCGAAATTAGCACGGCAAAAAAGCTGGCCAAGGGCAGGGAGAAGCGCATGTGGAACTCGGTGCGCAGAGCCTGAGTATTGAGATTGGAGCGGGCCAAACGGGAAATCCGCTCCGCCAGCTCCGGTAAGCTCAACTCGCTGGGGGAAACCGGCGGCTGCATTAGGGTAGCCAGATCCTGGGAAACTTGCAGCGGCTTGCGATGAAACGTTTGCTCGGCAATGCTGAGACCCGTGGGGCCGTAAAGGTGGGTCGCTCCTTCGCTGAGGCTCCACTCCAGTCCATTCCACACTGCCTGAGCGGCCAAGGTCACTTCCGCCAACTGGTATTTGCCCCCCGGCAAGGGATCCACCCGCAAAATCGTAACATCTTGCATCGTATTTAACCGGGGATCCACTTGGCGGATGAAGAACCAGAGGTTGTCTTCGGTTTTGAAAAAGACATCGTATTGCACCGGGGTGGTGGCCTGGGCCAGCAAAGCTTGCTGATCGATCTGGCGGATTTGCTGTTTACTGGCTGGCAGCAGCACGTTGCTAATGAAAAAAGCGCTCAAGCTCATGGCCAACCCCACCAGCAGCAGGGGCCGGAAAATCCGGCTAAACGGGATCCCGGCTGCCCGCATAGCGGTGATCTCGCTGTTGCCGCTCAGCTTGCCCAAGGTGAGCATGGTGGCAAAGAAGGCGGCAATGGGCATACCCAGCACCACCATCTCCGGCAGATCCAAAACCAAGAGGCGCAACACCGTCAGGGGGGGGACGGATCCCTCGACCAGCCGCTCGGCCAGGGTAAACAGTCGGCCCACCAGCAGCAGCAGGGTTCCCCCGGCAATACCGGCCAGCACCGGGGTGAGCATCTCCCCAAACAGATAGCGCTCCAGCAGCCAGAACTTGGTGAGCAACCGTGCCATGTTTGAGAATTGAAAGGGATCGCCCTCATCCCCATGGAAGAGACGGGTTGCAATGGCCGAAAAATCGGCAGCAAAAGCCCTGAACCAGGCTCATCAATGCATTCTCGCTCAAGGGCTTGGGGCAGGTGGGGGAAACGACTCCGTTTTGTCGGCAGGATCCAAACGCGGCTGAGGAGAGTTGAGGGGAGGTTCGGACGCGGGATCCAGCTCGGCCCCCCAGGCGGCCAGGTAGGCCCGTTGTTCGGGGGAAAGGCGGCGAGCCTGGCGGAAATCTGCCCCTGCCACGATAGCTCCGGTGTAGGCCCCGGTCTTAAAATCGGGCTTTTGCCCTGGCTGAGCAGGGGAAGCCGTCTGAGGGGATCCCACAAACAGCAAAGCGCGGTAGAGATCGGCCCCGCGCAGGTCGGCATCCCGCAAGTTAGCTCCGCACAGATTGGTGTGGCTGAGATCGCAGCCGCTCAGGTTGGCTCTCTCCAGGCTGGCTTCGCTGAAATCCACCGCTCGCAACAGGGTGCCATGCAGGTCGGCTCCCTCCAGCATCGTGCCCAGGTTGACCACTCGGATGCCGTTCACGCGATCCCGCTGGTAACCCCCTTTGCCGTCCAGAATGGGTCGGCCCAGGTGTTGATCCCGCCGCAGAGGGCTGAGCAGGTTAGCGGTGGAGAGAAAGCGCAGGATCTTGGCTTTGCCGAAGCGATCCACCCCATTCAACAGAGCAGCCGTGCGCCCGGCAGCAATGGCCCGCTCCAGGGGCCAATCGTCCAACTGCCCATCGGGAGACAAGACCAAGTTGGAAATGCCTTCAAAGTAGGCGTCGATGGTCTGCTGCTGGGTGATGATATTCTGCTGAATGGTGAGATCGCGGGAGATGATGTACTGCCGCCAGGCGATGTAGGCGGCCAGGATGGCGATCAAGATCTGGCCTGTGGCCCCAAACACTTCTCCCAAAGCCCCAATCGCCTCCCAACTCAGGGATCCCAAGGCAGAAAACAGCCCGCTCCCGGCAATCCCTCCCATCACGGCCAAGCTGAGGGCCACTCCCGCCCAGGCCAATTGAGGCCAAGTGGTCAGCCACTGCCAAAGACGGCGTCCGATCTGAGCCCAAAGCGATCGCCCCCACCAGCCCGCCAGGCCCAGCCAAGCCAGCACCGCCCCCCAGCCCAAGACCGGCTGAGCCATCAGCTTTCCCAAGAGCAGCAAGAAGGCCGGGATCCCCAACAGCAGCAGATGAATCAGGGGTTGCCACGGTGAGACCGGAGACAGCAGGATCCCGGATTCAAGCAGCGACGGCTCTTGGGGCAGATGTTCGGGGGCAAGGGTTCTGTAGGTCATGGCGCAAGCAGGGAGGTTACTCTAGGGCTAGTGTTAGACTTGCAAAAAAAGCCTGCGTTAGTCCGTATTTGGAGTTGGCGGATAGGGCAGGATCCCGCCTACTCAGTTTGGTAGGATAACCTCGGCCTTTCTTCTCTAGCCCAGCCTGGTGTGAGGATAACCACCATGATCTCTTCCTTATTGTCCTTACTGCCTATTGGTCTGCAGAAATCCGGCGAACACCAATCTACAGCAGTCCTGCCCGGCCTGCGGGCGCAGCGCCACCGTTCTGCAATGCTGACGCGGCTGGCAACCTCTCTGATGCTTGGCACCACCTTACTGCTGACAGCAAAGTTGGATCCCGGCTGGGCGCAAACTTCCCTGGACACCGGCATTACCGGTGAGCAGACCCTGCCTCAAGCTCCCCCTCTCCCGGACAATCGCCCGGCCATTTTTGTGGATGCGGCCAACGGCAGCGATACCCGTGGGGATGGATCCCGCAATAACCCCTTCAAGACGATTACTTATGCCATTCAGCGGGCTGAGGCTGGCAGCGTCATTCAGCTTTTTCCCGGGGTATATAGCGAGGAGAGCGGCGAAACCTTCCCCATCCGTCTGAAAGCCGGCCTCACCTTGCGTGGGGACGAGTCCACCTTGGGAGAGGGCTATCTCATCACCGGCGGCGGTACCTACATGAGCCCGACCCTAGGCCGACAAAATGTTGCTCTGCTGGCAGAAACCGGCGCAGAAGTGCGAGGAGTTACCCTGCGCAACCAAGGGCGGCGCGGCTATGCCCTCTGGGTGGAATCGGCCTCCCCGCGCATTCTCAACAACAGCTTTGTGGGCAGCATCCACGATGGGATCTTCATTGCCGGCGCTGCCAATCCCTGGGTAGAGGGCAACCGCTTCTATAAAAACGGGGCCAACGGCATTTCCGTTTTGGGCACCTCCCAGCCCACCATCGTCAATAACCTGTTCCAAGAAACCGGCTTTGGCATCACCATCGACCAACGCTCGGCGCCTGTTGTGCGCAACAACCGCATTCTGCAGAACCGTACCGGCGTGATCGTCGGGGGCAGCTCCAGGCCCATCCTGCGCAACAATCTCATCGCCCAGAACTTGGAGAC
Source organism: Thermostichus sp. MS-CIW-34 (assembly GCF_054060435.1). Classification (NCBI taxonomy): domain Bacteria; kingdom Bacillati; phylum Cyanobacteriota; class Cyanophyceae; order Thermostichales; family Thermostichaceae; genus Thermostichus; species Thermostichus sp. MS-CIW-34. Next base: position 25,455 of record NZ_JBSSDE010000022.1, read on the forward strand.
CGGCCTCACCGCCATCACCACTGCCCAGCCGGATTTGGGCACGGCCACGGATCCCGGCAACAACATCTTTGAGGGCAACGGCCAATACGATATCAACAACGCCACCCGCGGCCTGCGCATCAATGCCAACGGCAACCAACTGCGGGGCAAAGCCAAAGGGGATCTGGATCTGTCCGGTCAAACCACCGTTGCCGCCCTTCCCGACAGCGCTCCCCGCCCCATTGCCCCTGGCACTTTGGCTCTGCCCAGCGCTCCGGCCCAGCCGGCTACTCCCAGGGATCCCCGGCCAGCCGCTGAGACCCCCTCCACCTTACCGGTTGTGACGGTGCCGCAATCGACGGATCCCAGCCCAGTTGCCTCTCTATCGGGATCGGGGGGGCGCGTTTTGCCCAACGTTCCTGCCCAGCCGGCGGACACTCAACCCCAAGCGCAGGAGTTTGTTGCCGTCCCCTTCACGCCAGATGGCTCTACCGCACCTGCTCAGCCGGTTGGCCCTGCCCCCGCAGCTCCTGTTCCCAGGCCACCGTCGGCTCCCCTCACAGATATCACCACCCTTCTGCCCCCGCCGGCCCGTCGCTCATCGGCAGGGATCCCGGCCACTCCCTCTGCTCCCACTACAACTCCAGTTGCCCCCCCTGTGGTTGCTGTGGGTAACGACTCCGTTTCGCCAACGCGAACGGCAACTCAATTTCGCGTGTTGGTGACCCCCAAGAGCAGCGATGACTTGAACCGATTGCGGCAGCTCATCCCCGAGGCGGTGGAAACGGTTTTCAACGGCAGAACAGTGTTGCAGGCTGGCCTCTACGACAGTCGCAGCCAGGCCCAGTCGGTGTTGGATCAGCTGTTGGATGCCGGCTTTGAGGCGGTTGCCGAGATGATTTTCCGCTAGCGACCCTCCACACTGCCGGCTTGCTTCTCCATAGCGGTACGAGGGAGCTTTGATCCCAGTTCTTTGGCGGGGTGGCCAGCCATTGAGCCCAAGTCTCCTTGGTCGCTGGCAAGGGAATTGACTACAAGTGCTTGCCAAGAGCGATGACGGCTCGAACACCCCCTCTCTAGTCCAGCGGATCCAGTCGGTAGCGGCTGAGCCAGTGATCCAAATGCACTTCCTCCTCGTCCAGCAGTTGGGCGTTAATCAACCCCCGTTTGAAGGCAAGACGGATGGCTCGCGCCCGCAAGCTGAAGGTGGTTCCCCACTCGTCGCTCTCAATTTGGTCGTTGCTCACCTCTAGTTTGTCGTAGAGGTTGCGCAGACGGTTGGTTACCCCTCGGCGGGACAAAAAGCGCCGTGCAGCAATGGCCTGGTCGGTGAGGCCAAGGGCAATGTCGATCAGCACTTCGTACTCGGCATCGCTGAGACCGGTAATTTTGTTTTGTGAACGGGAATCGACCCCGCGCACCTCTCGGTCGATCACGCATTGCTCATCCTGCACCACCGCTTGGATGGCGCTGACCAATTTTTCATCGGTGCAATTTTTCAAAAGGTAGCCATAGACAGTTTGCGGAGGCACGATCTTGTGCAGCTCCCGCACATAGACTTCATCGGCAAAATGCGACCAAAAAATGATGCGCGTGCTGGGGCACTCTGACCAAACCTGTCGTGCTACCTCGATCCCGGTCATCTCAGGCATGCGAATGTCCATCAACACAAAGTTGGGGTGGTGCTGGCGGTAGAGTTCCAACGCCTCTCTACCATTCGAGGCTATATACACCGGGCCGAACTCAGGCAAATGTTGTGTTAGCAGGCTATGAACATGCTGACGGTAGAGAGCGTCATCTTCAGCAAGGAGGGTACTCACGGGCCTTTATCAGAATTACCGAATACTCTCTTTTCACTACCTAACTCTAAAGACACCCACAAGGGAAGACAAGGCACTATTGAGCAGTACTCAATGGAGCAAGGGATCCCCTCCGCCGGCGATGAGTAGCGGCTCAGGAAAAGGAGTTCGTCCCGCTCTCGTCCTGTGGAGGTTGCGGTTTCCCCATAGCGCTCACGCAAACGGCCAATGAACTTCTCCACCGCAGACGTCGAAAACTTTTGATAAGCAGCAGTCTATGCTGTTTCTACGGCAGAGGCCAAAAATGCCTCAATCTCAGAGCGCTGGGGCAAGCTAGGTTGGGCTCCCGCACGGGTTACGGCCAAAGCAGCGGCGGCATTGGCAAAACGCAGGGCTTCCCTCAGGGATCTGCCGGCAGCCAAACAGGCAGCTAAGGCCCCACAAAACCCATCTCCGGCAGCGGTGGTATCCACCACTTCCACAGGATGAGCTGGCCAATGGCCACTTTCTTCCCCATCTGCCCAGACCAGCCCTGCCCCTCCCAAGGTGAGGATAACGGCTGGGATCCCGTGCTTCTGGAGCTCCTGAGCGATCTTTTGGGCTTGTTCCGGCGTTTCCACAGGGGATTGGGCAAGGGCAGCCGCTTCGCTTTCGTTGAGCACCAAGTAGCGAACCCGGCGCAACAGGGATCCCGGCAATGGCGCGATGGGGGCGGGATTGAGCAAAATCGGGATCCCTTGGGCAAAGGCTTGTTCTGCTGCAGCCTGCACAGTGGGCAGGGGGATTTCCAGCTGCAGCAGGAGCAGGGCCGCTGGGGTAAAGGGAGGCAAATGCTCCGGCAGATAGCGACCATTGGCTCCAGGGCTGACCACAATTCTGTTTTGCCCGCCGGGATCCACTGTGATCAAAGCTAGGCCGCTGGGCCCCTCCAACTGCCTCAGGTGGCGGGTATCCACGCCGTTGTGCTCCAGGTTCTCTTGGAGCAGACGCCCAAACTCATCGGATCCCACTGCCCCCCACATCTCCACCTGGGCTCCCGCCCGTGCCGCTGCCACCGCTTGATTGGCTCCCTTACCGCCAGGGTAGGTGGCGTAGTCGGATCCCAGCACCGTTTCCCCAGGGCCGGGATGATGGGGCACCTGCACCACCAAATCCATGTTCAAGCTACCCACCACTCGGATCGGGCCTGCCATCGGGCTTGTGGGGAAATCCTGTTGGAAAAGCAGAGATCTAGAGATCTTTGGTTTGGATCCCTGGGCAGCTATTGTATCAGCCGCCGGTCTTGGCCAGGGATCCCCTTGAGCGCCCTACCACGCGGCAAGGGCTGATAGCAGTCGTGGTTTTTATTACCATCTATTTCAACTGATCGCGCTAGCGGGCCGGAGGCCTTAGCAGGAAGCAACCGGTCGTTTGTTTCACCTCAACGGTGAGATAAATGACTATGCGTTGTGGAACGGTTATCTGTAGGGATTGGTCGCCCTTCGACATATCGCCACTCTGCTGAAAACACAGGGCAAGAACCCGATTCCAAAGGTTGAGGATCCCGACTATCTTGGTGGGTGTTGACCCAGGAAGCAAGCTGATGTTGCTGACAACTACAGATGTGCTGCAGGGTGTGGAGATCGAGGGCTACCTGGGCATTGTAACAGCCGAGGTGGTTTACGGCAGCAACGCTCTGCGGGACTTTTTTGCCGGCATCCGCGACATCATCGGCGGGCGCACAGGGGCCTACGAGCGGGTTTTCGAGCAAGGCCAAAAAGAAGCCCTGGAAGAGCTGGAGCGGCGGGCCAAACGCTTGGGGGCAAACGGCATCATTGGTGTTGCCATCAACACCGGCACCATCAACATCGACCAAACCGGGGTGCTGCTGCTCATCACCGCCACCGGCACCGCCGTTAAGCTCCGCTGACGGATGCTTCTGTTGAAGGTTTCCCTTTCTCGGAAGATGATGGCAGCCTGTTCTCAGGCCAGGCTTTCCATCACCGCCTCGTCGATCTCGAAATTGGCGTAGACATTCTGCACATCGTCTAGGTTGTCGAGACGCTCCATCAGGGCAAGCACTGACTTGGCCGTATCGGGATCCTCCACATGCACCTCAGTGGATGGGATCCAGCGGATGGCCGCATCTTGCACTGGGTAGCCCTCTTTTTTCAGGTAGGTGGCCACCTGCTCCAGCAAAGAGTAGTCGCAGTACACCTCTGCTCCTGTGCCTTCCACCTTGAAGTCGTCTCCTCCCGCTTCCGCCACCGCCAGCAACAGGGCTTCGGGATCCAACACCTCCTCCAGGCTGATCACCCCTTTTTGCCGGAACAGCCAGCTCACGCAGCCGGCTTCTCCCAAGCTGCCGCCGGTTTTGCTGAAGGCTTCTCGCACCTCGGCAGCCGTGCGGTTGCGGTTGTCGGTCATGGCCTCGATCAACACAGCCACCCCACCGGGGCCGTAGCCCTCGTAGCGAACTTCTTCCAGGGGGCTGTCGTCGCTCCAGTTGCCGGCTCCCTTGGCAATGGCTCGTTCAATGTTTTCGCTGGGCATCCCCGCTGCTTTGGCTTTCTCCACTGCCGCCCGCAACTGAAAATTCCCATCCGGATCTGGCAAGCCGTTGCGAGCTGCCACGATGATGGCCCGCGAGAGTTTGGTAAAGAGGCTGCCCTTTTTGGCATCTACACGGGCCTTTTGCCGTTTAATGTTGGCCCACTTGCTGTGTCCTGCCATGCCGCCACACACCAGTCAAGCAATGAATTGGAGGGATCCCTCCACTTTTGAAGCCTAGATCACCTCGGCTCAGGACTCAACCCCGCGACAACTGGGAGGGCACTGGCCTGGTCACAAATTAAATTATAGTTAGTTATTTCAAACAGCAGTGAAACGGTTCGTTATGTCGATTCCTAACTCCCTCTCCCAGAGAGAAACTGGGGGTAAGGGCAGCGGCGCGGAGCGCTTGGGGAGTATCTCAATCTGGTTTGAAATGACTATAACGAGGGATCCTTCACAACCCAGACTCAGCTACCCAACAAACCCATCAGGGCTGAATCGGCTGCCGCTGGATCACATCCCCTTGGGGCGGAGGCGGAGGGGCTGGGGTTTCTTGAGGGGTAGGCGTTGCCTCTATGGGAGGAGTTTCCCCAGGAGGCGGGGGCAGAGGGGGCACACCTTCTCCAGGCACAGGCCCAGGTGTAGGCGTGGGGGTTGGGGATGGAGTTAGAAAGGGCGTCACCTGTCCCAACAGCTCGGCATAGAAAATCGCATCTTGCTCTGGCCCAAAGCGCCCCACTTCCCAACGGTGACGGGGCACAAACATTGTTTGCAGCAGCACTTCCCGGCTGACAAAAGCGGGAGTACCCGAAAAGACGTAGCCATCGACAATGACCCGATTCAGATCGGGCCGAGTTTGAAACACCCGATCCACCTCCCGCAGCATCTCCGTATCCAGCCGCCCCAGCAGAGTTTCCAGGGTGTCTTCAGGGCTGATCGGTACCCGTACCGAAAAGCGATAGCCTTCGCAACGATAGTCCCCACAGATCTTGACCAGCTCGTTACGCACCCGGATTTGCGCCCCAGGATCCAAATTGCGCCCTGGCACTAAGACTTCCTCCTGGGGTTGCTGTTCGACCGGCTGGGCCCATAGCTGGAGTTGACTTGCCCATCCTGCCCAAACTAGGGATCCGAAAAACAAGCCAAATCCCCAACCTTTTAGAGGAAGGCTCCAACCCAGACTGCCCTGCTTAGAGCGGGGTGAAAAGGGGAAATCGCGATCCTGGATCGGGCTGTTCATAAAGCGTTGACCGATTCCTCAGCGATGGCTACCGCCAAATCTACCCGACATCGGCCAGAGAGGCACTAGGCAGGGAGAAAAATAGGGTATCGGCTCCGAATGGTTTCAAAATAGGGGCAGATAAATAGGGAAGCTTTGACAAACTCCCTGTCCTGGGCAGCAACGGATGTGCTGTGGCAGCGCATGGGTGTAGGATCTTAGGCTCTGGGTTCCCGCTCTGCAGGCAGGCCAGTGCTCTGCTGTGTGGGCAATGGATCCATGGATTGTTATTACCGTTGAGATCGCAAACCCAATTCTCTTCTTCTTCTCACGTCTTCTCATGACCGCGGTTGTTCCTTCACCTTTGCGCTACGCCTACTACCCCGGCTGTGTGGCCCAGGGGGCCTGTCGTGAGCTGTATGACTCCACCGACCAGATTGCGCGGCATCTGGGCATTGAACTGGTGGAGCTGGAAGCCGCTTCCTGCTGTGGTTCGGGCACCTTCAAAGAAGAATCGGAGCTGCTGGAAGATACGGTAAATGCCCGCAACCTGGCTTTGGCGGAAGCGCTGGGGCTGCCGATGCTCACCCACTGCAGCACCTGTCAGGGAGTGCTGGGCCGCGTGAATGAAAAGTTGAAGGCTGCGAAAACCGCGAGTCCAGAGTACTTTCACCAGGTGCAGGCCCTGTGCCAGAAAGGAGGCTGCGAGAGCTGCTACCAGGGCACAGGCGATGTGCGCCATTTGCTGTGGGTGCTGGCTCATGACTACGGCCTGGAGCGATTGGCCCAACAGGTCAAACGGCCTCTCTTGGGACTGCGCTGCGCTGCCTTCTACGGGTGTTATCTGTTGCGGGCCTACGACATCTCCCGCTTTGATGTGGCGCGGGATCCCCATTTGATGGAGGATCTCTTCGAGCGTTTGGGGGCCACCCCCGTTTGGTATCGCGGGCGCACCCAGTGTTGCGGTTGGCCCATTTCCAGCTATGCCCCGCAGCAGTCTTTCTCGATGGCAGGCCGGCATCTCGTAGAGGCAATAGAGGCGGGAGCCGATTGTTTGGTCACCCCCTGTCCTCTATGTCACCTCAACTTGGACTCTCGGCAGCCGGAGGTGGAAGAGGTGATCGGGCGCAAGCTGGGGATCCCGATCCTGCATTTGCCACAATTGGTGGGCCTGGCCCTGGGGATCCCAGCGGAAAACTTGGGACTGAACCGCCATGTAGTACAGGTGGAAAGAGCCCTGCAAAAAATAGGCCGCTAAATCCCACTTGATGGCTGGGGGATCCCTGGGCAAACATCAGGTCTGGGAAGGATGTGTTATTCTGCCCAGCAAGGTACCCGTCCTTGTTCAAAAACCGCAAAGATCCTCGTAAGCTTAGATCCACCTACTCCTGCTTAGCAGCTCCCTATGGTTGTCTCGGATCCCTTTGGCCTTGTTGTGCAAGAAGTGCAGCAGGGCGGGTACGCAGACCGAGTGAAAAAGCTGGTTTACTTTGCCTGCACCAGCACTTGGGAAAGCGATGTCAGCAAGTTGAGCCAAATAGACCTGAAAGCTCTGCTGGAGCAGCTCTGCCGCCAGCACGCTACCCTTGATGCTTTGGGCCAGCGCTTTCGAGATGCCATTAGCCGCATCAACAAAAAAGCCGAGTATGCTCGCATCGCCAAGATGCTGCTAAGCAAGCTACAGCCCCTGTATCAACAGCCCCAAGCGGATCCCTCAGTTTGGGCTACGCCCTCGCCTGTTTTGTCCTTGGAATATGGCGGTCTGCAACTGCAAAAGCAAGACTATGATCCCTTCGAGTTGCGGGCAGGGGTGATGCGGCAAACCAGTCCTTTGCGGGCCAAGCTGGTTCTGTTCACGGCTTTGTACCACAAAATAGAGCCCACCCTGCAAGGGTTGGCCGCCCTGCGACGCCACAGCCTGGACGAACTGCTCAGAGCCCTTTACGATGCCTGCCACTCCCCCCAAGAACTGGAAACCCGGCTGAAGGAGGCGGTGCAGCAGTTGCAGGAGCCGGATCAGGATGGCCAAGCCGCCAACGCCGTGCTGCAGATGCTGAAGCCTCTTTACGTTGAGGTGCCCCCGGAAACGGTCGCCGCTGGAGGGTTGGCTGCCGAGCTCCCCTCTGCCGATCTGGATTGGCTGAATACGGAAGATGCCGTTCGTGCCGGCAGGACAGAGTCCTTGTCCGGTTCCATGACTTGGATTGACGCTGGGATCCCAGAGGATGAGGAAGAGCCTGCAGAGCTTTCGGCTTTTGCGACCCCGGCAACACCACCCGCCCCCTCTTCTGACCTGCAACAGGAGCTCCCAGAGTCCTGCCGCCAACTGCTCCATCACAGCGCCGGATCCTTGATGATTGCCATCGAGAACACCCTAAGCGAGTTGGGCAACGCCCTGGACGAAGGTCTGCAGGATGAGGATCCCGTCCAATATCTGACCCTCAAACACCAGGTGCTGCGCGGCTTCTTGAGGGATGTCGAGGGATCCGCCGCAATGTTCATGGGGATCTTGAAAAAGCTAGAACAATCGGAGTGGCGCCTGGTGCAGCCCCCTCACGTCAGCAGTGGGGAATACGCTTTGCCGGAGGCGATCACTGAGGTGCCCACCAACCTTGCGGATCCCTATGCTTCCCTAAGACAGGTGTTGGCCAGCAGCGAGCTGGCCCAGCAAAAGCCGCAGTTGGAGCAGGAGGTGATGCGTTTGGTGCGGCGCAGCGTCGGCTCTGTCAAAACTGCTATCGAACAGACCCTGAGCGAGTTGGGCAAGGCGTTGGATGAGCAGTTCCAAACCTGCACCCTAGAGGAAGCCTTGGTTCTCAAGTACCAAACACTACGCGCCTTTTTGCAGGAAGTGGGGGAGATCTCCACCAAATTTGCTGCTTTCTTGGATCGCATGGAGGAGGCAGAGCGCCGTCTGTTCGGGCTGGTTTGAAGCTCAAACCCGCTGTTTGGGGATCCCGTTCAACACTGGCGATCAGCTGCGCAGAGTGCTGGGGAAACGCCCGGATCCTTATCTAGAATAACCACCAGTGCAGCTCCTCTCTCACTTCTCTGAGCTCTCCCCTCTCTTCTATGGATGCCAAGGATCTGCTTCGGCTTTACCGGGCAGGACGGATCAACTTTGCCGGCGAGAACCTGGCCGCCCTTGACCTGAGCCGGGCCGATTTGATCGGGGTGGATCTCTCCCAAGCAAACCTGCACAGTGCCAATTTGATCTTCGCCTTCTTGGGGCGGGCCAAGCTGCAGAAGGCCAACCTCGTCGGGGCTAACCTTGGTGGGGCCAACCTCAGCCAGGCGGACTTGAGCGAGGCGGATCTCAGAGATGCCCAGTTGCACGGCGCCACCCTACAAGGAGCAGATTTGCATGGGGCCAACCTGACACTGGCTCTGTTGATCGATGCCAACCTGCTGGATGCGGATTTGCGTTGGGCCAACCTCACCAGTGCCAACTTGGGAGGGGCTTGCCTGCGGGGGGCCAATCTCCGTTTCGATAGCCGCCGGGGAGCGGTACTGCGCAACGCCAACCTCAGCCGCGCCGATCTCAGCGGAGCCAACCTGTCGGGAGCGGATTTGACACGGGCCGACCTGAGCGGGGCCAACCTAAAAGAGGCCAGTTTGATCAAGGCCAACTTGCGAGGGGCCAGCCTGCAGCAAGCCCGTTTGCAGGGAGCCATCCTGAGCGAGACCGACCTGAGGGGGGTTTCTTTTTTGGGGGCAGACCTGCAAGGGGTGCAGATGGCGCGGGCCAACTTGAAGGAGGCGATACTTCGCCAGGTGAATTTGACAGAGGCCAACTTGAGCGAGGCGGATCTGGCGGCAGCCGATCTTTCCGCGAGTTCTTTGTGCTCGGCCAAACTGGCGCGGACGGATCTCAGTCGGGCCAATCTGGCCGGGGCCGATTTGCGGTGTGCCAACCTGGTGGATGCCTATTTGGGCCGCACCAACCTGGAAAATGCCGATCTCGGCGAGGCAATCCTAACCCGAGCCGATCTGAGCACAGCCAACCTCAGCGGGGCCAATTTGCGCGGGGCAACTCTGCCGGATGGACGGGTAGGCTGATTGGACAGACTCGCTACCGTATGAGGACGAGGATTCTTGTCCCTGAGTGAGACGGGGATCCGCCCCGGAAAAGGTGAGGTTTTCCCCTGCCCCAGAGGGGCCACAACCGCTACCCTACAAGGGAAGGATGGGTCAAAGAGATCCGTGAACAGCCGCCGATTTCTGTCCTTGATGGAAGCTTTGTGGGCCGATCTGCCCTTGCCGGAATGGTTGCCGGGGGCAGGAGAGCGCTCCTGGCAGCAGACGGTGGCAGCCCTGCTCCAGCTATGGCAAGAAGTTGGACAGTTTGGGGTGGTGATCGGTGGGCCGGTGTCTTGGTGGCCCCCCTGGGTGGTTCGGGATCCGCTGCCTCAACTGCCGTCGCCCATTGACGCTCCAGAACCGAACCTGAAGCTGCGGGAGCTGGCCCGTGAAGATCCCTGGCTGTTTACCCCTGACTTGTCCCCTGAGTCGATTCTGACCCCTGGCCAGACGGTGATCCCTCTCCTGCCGCAGGATCCCCTGGTGGAGGAGCCTTTTTTGCTGGTGCTCACCCCTGTTTTTTCGGCGGTGGCCGCCCAAGGGCATCACCCCCACACGCGGCAGAGGGGGATGATGGTGTCTTTTGAGCCGGAAGTGGTGCATCGGGCTTGGCAGATCCTAGAGCAGCGGGTTCAACAGGGTAGGCCGGATCGCTTGCCCTTCTGGCAGGAGCTGATCAAGCACCATCCCCTCATGGAGCCTCATGTGCGGGTGCTGGCCCGCTTCAGCAGCCTTCTTCTGCTGGGAAACCTGGCCGAGTCGGGATCCCCGCCCGCTCGCTTACCCCCCGCCAGAGCCGAGAACTCCCCTGCGCCCACAACCCGGCCAGAAGATTGGCAGAAGCGGCGGTCTCCTCCTTCCCATGGCCAGCCTGCCGGTCAAGGCCAACAGAACAGCCTTTCGGAGGCAGAACTGTTGCGGGCTCTCATCCACGAGATCCAGACGCCCCTCAGCACCATCCGCACCTTGGTTAGTCTCATCCTGAAGCGGCACGATCTGCCGTCGCGGGTACGGGAATACGTGGAGAAAATTGACCGCGAATGTACCGAGCAAATCAACCGCTTCGGGCTGTTTTTCCAGGCTACAGAAACGGTGATGCCCGCTGCTACCCCACAGGAGGGGCGTCGGCTTCAGCTAGAGCCCATTGCGCTGGTGGACTTGGTGCGGCAAAACCTGCCTCGCTGGCAGGAGCAGGTGGAACGGCGGGGATCCCAACTGGAGTTGGAGATTCCCGATGAGCTGCCGGATGTGGTCAGCGATCCCAAGGCGCTGGAAGCGGTGCTGTTTGGCATGGTCGACCGCATTGCCCGCAGCACGCCGGCTGGCAGCCACATTCGCGCCCAGTTGGTCAGCGCAGGGGAGCTGGTCAAACTTCAGTTTCAGGTCAACACACCTGAGGGCAGCGACGCCACTGTTGCCTCAGAGCCCAAATCCCCTCAGGCGATTGGGCAGTTGTTGGTCGTGCAGCCGGATACCGGTGCAGTGAGCCTCAGCCTTCCCGTCACCCAAACTCTGTTCCGCGCCTTGGGGGGCTACCTCACCGTGCGCCATCGCGCCCGTCGGGGGGAAATTCTCAACATCTACCTGCCCCGCCAGCTATAAGCCACCCAGTTGGGATCCCGATACCGTCTCAACGCTGATGTGGCGGAACCCAGGGAAGATGGGGCTAGGATCGATCTGCCAGCGCCGGGAGAGTCTAGGGATTGGATCCATGCCGAGAGCCAGAAAAGTTGCTGAACACCACCCAGAGCCTGAACCCGTCTGCGGAGCCGGAGAACCCAAGGTTAAGGGGGTCACTCTTTCTGCCCAGCAGCTTTCCACTTTGCTTCACGAAATGCGCAATCCTCTCACCGCCCTGAGCACGCTGGCCAAGTTATTACAAAAACGCTTGCCCCCAGAGGATCGCAACCACTGGATTGGCCTGAGCATTGAACAGGAGTGCAAGCATTTGCAGGAGCTGCTGGCGGAGTTCGAGCGTTTGGACGGGATCCCGGCCCCCCTCCAGCTTCAGCCCCTCTCCTTGGCCGACCTGCTGCGGGAGTGGATCCCCATCTATCAAGCCTTGGCCGAAACCCAGGGACACCACTTTCAAGCCGTTCTGCCCCCTTCCCTACCCCCTGTACAAGCCGATCCGCGTGCCCTGCGGCAGGTGCTTGATAACTTGATCGACAACGCTTGCAAGTACACCCCGCCCCCAGGTGAGATCCGGCTGAAGGTGGAGTTGGGTGAAGATCCCTCAACTGCTTCGCAATGGGAAGTGTTCGTTGCCGTCTGCGACAACGGCCCCGGCATCCACCCTGAGAACCTGGAGCGGATCTTCGATCCCTTTTTTCGGGCAGATCTTTCTAAGCCAGGGCAGGGGCTGGGGTTGGCCATTAGCCGCGACCTGGCCACCCGGATGGGCGGAGATCTCCAGGTGGAAAGCTCCCCCCAAGGCTCCTGTTTTCGCCTGAGATTGCCCACAGGTTAGTAGGAAGATTGTAGAGATATGGGATGGCAGGTGCCGCCAAACGCTTGAACGCTACCCAGGAGCTGCAGATGGCCTCTTCTCCCCCAGCCAAACCCGAACCCCCTGCTGCCAGTCCAGCAGCCCGCATTCTGCTAGTAGATGATGAACCCGGCTTACGGGAAGCGGTGCAAGCCTACCTCGAGGACAGCGGCTTTGAGGTGATCCCGGCGGCCAACGCCCAGCAGGCTCTGCAACTGCTCAGCACGGCCCAGCCTCAGTTGATCATCTCCGACATCATGATGCCGGGCATGGATGGCTATCAATTTTTGGCCCAACTGCGAAAACTCGAGCCCTACAGCCATCTGCCGGTGGTGTTCCTCACCGCCAAGGGGATGACCGCCGACCGCATCCAGGGTTACCGGGCCGGTGTCGATGCCTATTTGCCCAAGCCCTTCGATCCGGAGGAGCTGGTGGCCATCGTCTCCAATCTCATTGAGCGATCCCGCGCTGCCAGCCCTTCGGAGGTGGTGGCCCGCGAGCTGGCCTCGATTCGCGCCCTGCTGTCGGAGCGCACCCTTGCCACAGCCACGCCTGCCCAGACCTCTGCCCCCACCCCCCTGCCCCCACCCATCAAGGTAGAGCTGACGCCGCGGGAACAACAGGTGTTGGAGAAGGTGGCAGAAGGGCTGATGAACAAGGAGATTGCCAAGCAGCTGCAAACCAGCGTGCGCAACGTGGAAAAATACGTCACCCGCCTGCTGAACAAGACAGGCACCAGCAGCCGCACCGAGCTGGTGCGCTATGCTCTCACCTATGGCTTGATTCGGCTGTAGCTCTCACCCCCAGCCCCTCTCCCCAAGGGAGAAGGGGGAAAGAGCTTACGGCTGTGGCTTGGGCGGCACGGTGACCAGCAGCTCCACCCCAAAGGCGTGATCCCCGGCAGGGTAGCTGGTAATCCCCAGCCCATCGATGCGGGTCAGCAGCTCACGGGCCTCCGGCTCCAAGCCTGCCAAACCACCCGGTAGTGTGGCCTCCAGCACTGTTCGGATCCCTTGCCAATTCAGCAAAAAGTAGCCGTAGTTGGGCTTGGGCAACTGATCGTAGAGGGTTTTCAGCGGCTCGGTTTGGGGAAGCAAATTGCCCTGGCGTTGGGCGAGGGTTTGCAGCGCCGCCGTGCTGCTGGTCACGATCAAATAGTTGCCTTCCCAGGCGCGGGTCAAAAGCGGGCGGTTAAACAAGGGATCCGCCCACGTCACCTGTCCACCCGCCTCCGTTACCCCTACTCCCGATTCTTGGGCCAGCCGATCCAACTGAGTCAGGGCCGCGTTGGCCTTGTCTTTTTGGCTGGTCTCGATCACCAAGGCTGCTCCCATGCCCTGCAACAGGGGATGGGCCTGGGCATCCGGTGCCACCAGCAAGGCCATCTCCCCATCCATCCAAGCCAGCAGATCTTTTTCCAAGTCCAAACGGGTATTGGCGCGAAACTCAGCCCGCAGCTCCTCTAACGACTCTTTGACCGGCGGATCTTTTTCCAGCTCAGGCATAACGGCTTGCCAGCGCTGGGCAATCTGTTGGGTGGTCAGCACCGCCAAGGCATTGCCGGGCAGCCGCTGAATGAGTTCGCCGCGAGCCGTTTGCCACCCCCCCTGCACCTGGGTTTTCGGATCGGTCTGGGTCAACATGCGCAGCCGCAGGCCCTGCTCCTGCCAGTGGGCAGCCATGGCCAAAGAGCGCAGGGGTTGCAGGGATCCCAGCGTCGCCGGATCCAAATCCTGCATCCAGTCTTGGAAAGACTCGGGATCCTCCTGCAAAGCCTGGAAGTTGAAGTAGGCAAAGGCCAGCGTGCCGCTCTTCTTGTAGAGATTGCCAACGGCGGTGCGGAAACTTTCGGAGCGGCCAATCGGCTCTGCTTCGCCGCGATACACAGCAATCGCCTGCTGCATCACCCTCGGGTCGTTGGCCACCGCCACAAAGCGGTTGCCAAACTCAGCAGTCACCCACCGCTCGCCCGGCTCTCCGTTGGTTTGCACATACAAGGTGACCCCTTGCTCCTGGCGCTGCTCGAAGTTCGCCCCTTCTGCTGCTGCCTGTTGCCGCACCTGGGCCAAGAATTGCCCAGACAAATCAGCGTTGCGGGTGCTGGCTCCAAACAGGATCCCAGGCACCGGCTCGGCAGCTCCGGGCACCAGATTGGGAATCACCACTGCCATCGTGAATTGCTCGCCGGCCCAGGCTTGCATCTCTTCCCGAGAGAACTCCTTGCCGGTTTCAGCCAAAGCTTCTGCCGTCCAGCTCTCCCACTGGGCCAAAAGGTCAGGGTGAGTGCGAAAAGATTCTTCCGGTTGGGTAGAAAAAGTCAGCACCAAGGGTGCCGACTGAGGAACCAGCACGGTTTCCGGCATAACATCGCCGGGCAACTGCACTTGTGGCCCTCTGAGTTGGCAGGATCCCAGAAGCCAAGAGCCCCCCACCGCCATCAACGTCAGAGAGAGAGGGCGCAGCCGAGAATGAAGCTGGACTTGCATGGCGGCTACCTAAGCAGCTAGTGGATATAGCCAATCGTAGCATCTAGGCATGAGCCTGCAAACCCAAATTTTCTGTAAGTGAAAAAATAGCCCACTCTAGCACAAGTCAAGATAGTCTAACAAGATAGTCTAAATTGTGAGTAAACCTACGGCCTGTTCACAGATCAAGGGATACAAAACGTCGTGTTTCTGAGGCTTGATTCCGATGAGTCCAGAACAGGCAGGCTTACAGCTGTATCCTGTAGCCTCTTAATAGGCTGTAGCGTAATAAGATCCCAAACTCGGCCTGGAGGAGCTGTAGTGAACCAAAGTCCACGAAATGCTTGCCCCGCGGCGATAGCAGCCAAGACAGGAATAGTTATCAGTTGAACATTTCCTGCAACAAACTTGAAGCTTTCCTGTACATGTTGCTTTTCCCCAGGCAATGACACTTCTCCCTTTGACAGAAGTTGCAATTCTTGCTATGCTTGAGCTTAAGCAGAGCTACTCCTTCTCTCTAGCAGGAAGAGCAATGGGGGTCATTAGCTGTGACGCAAGCCACCAACTTTGAACAGCTGGGAACTTTATTTTGGCAAGGATCCTACTCTGCCTTTTTTGCCCAGGCCGAACAAGAAAGTATTCCCTCAATTCTCCTAGAGACCATTGCTCTTTCCATCGCTCCTGAGTTTGCAGAAAGGTACAGGGGTGGATCTCTAGAAGGGTTATTGTGGCCACAGACAAAGCGACTTTTGCAAGTTCTGTCGATTGTCTATCAACCTGTTGCAGAACGCATGCGGGAGGAAGCCCTAAAGCTTCCTGTACACCACCACCATAGACTTCAGCTGCTGGCGCACAGCCTTGACTGCTTCGCTAGAGCTGGGGAAGAGGATTGGGTGTGGTTAGTATTGAAGCAAATTCTAGAAGATTGGCCTCCAAATGCCTTTATCAACTCTCTTTACGATCCCCAGACAGGCGAGGAAGTGGCGCGCCTGTGGCTATTTCAGGTTACTCAATACCTTCGTGACCTCTCTCAGGAGGAGGCTGATGCCTTTTTACCCACAGCCAGTTCCTTCTATCATCGAGAAGCTGCTGCTGCGTATGGCCGCTGGGTCAATCAGAAACGGAACGGCGACTCCGCCTGGCCAGAGTGGTATATCCCACCAGAAATCCGGCTAGATGAGCCTTTTGGAGCAGCTCTTGCAGAAATTTGCAGGGATCCCTCCCTGCGGGTGGTGGTCGAGGTAGGGGCCAGTAGTGGAGAAGGATCCACAGCTGTTTTGCGCTACGCCCTTCCCAACTCTGTTCGCATCTACAGCATAGAAGCTCATCCTGAGCGCTACAAAGAGCTGGCTAGAAGGGTAAGCAAGGATCCCCGCTGTATCCCCATTCACGCTGCTGCCCAACCTAGGATCGCTACAGTGGAGGAGGTGGAAGAATGGCTGAAATCTTGCTCCAGCTTTTGGGCCCCCTATAGCCGAGAGCAGGCTCTGGAATGGCACCAGGAGGGACAAGATTTACTCAAGTCTGTTCCCACAGATGGGGCAAGCCGAGTTCCCGACCCCGACCTTCTTCTCATTGACGGCGGCGAGTTTACGGGCTGGTATGACCTCCAAGCTTTTTTGGAACAGGGCGCTCGCCCCAAGTATATTGCCCTGGATGACATCTTCGCTTTTAAGAACAGCCGTTGCTTGACGGAGCTCTCCAGCTATGGCTACCGACTCATTTGCTGGGGAAATGTCCGCAAAGGCTTTGCCATCTTTAAAGACAGCAGAGCCACTCTTCCCATTCACTTCTTCACCATTGTTTTAGACGGGGAGCCGTACATTGAGCGCCACTACTCCACCCTCTGCGAGTTGGATAAGCTAGGGATCCCCTGGCAGTGGGTGGTGGTCGAGGGCGTTGCTGCCTTACGCCATGACACAGGGTGGAGCTTAGCCAACGGCGGCCGCATCCCTGAGGAATACTCCCAGGGGCACAGCTTGGATGGTACGGTCGAATACTTGAGGGACTTGGCAGCCAAAGACAGCCGTGTTCGGCTTGTTCAGAAGCCCGATGGCCAGTTTTGGGATGGCAAAATTGAAATGGTCAGGGCAGCCCAACCTGACTATCCCTGCTTGCTGTGGCAGTTGGATGCAGACGAAATTTGGACAGTCGAACAAATCCGGCGGGTTCATCGACGCTTTGAAGCAGATCCCACTCTAGAGGCGGCCCAGTTCTACTGTCGTTACTTCGTGGGCCCCAATCTTGTCCTGGACAACAAAGGTAAGTGGGGCAACAACCCCCAGATGGAGTGGTGGCGGGTCTGGAGATGGGATCCCTCTGAGTGCGAGTGGCAAACTCACGAGCCACCTGTATTGATCCGAAAGGGACGACTTCCCGAGAGGGTTCTGACCGCAGACCAAACGGAAGCAGAGGGCTTAGTGTTTGACCACTATGCCTATGCATTGCGAAAGCAGGTGGAGTTTAAGGAATCCTACTACGGCTACCAAGGAGCTGTCAGAGCTTGGGAAGAGTTGCAAAAAGCGGAAAAGCCCTGCTCCCTGCAGCCCTTTTTCCCCTGGGCATACGGGGATCCCTTGGTGGTAGAGGTGCGGCAACGTCTTCACCTATTTGTGGACGGGGTGTTCTTCCAGATGCACCAAACTGGTATTGCTACAGTTTGGCGCAACTTACTGCGGGAATTGCCTCAGCTGGGGATTCGCATCACTTTCTACGATCGGGGTGGCATGGGAGAGCTACCCCAGGGTGTCGAGAGAATGCAGGGTCACCCCTTTAGCTACGCCCGCTGGGATGATCCTGAGTTGAGACAAGCTTTTATTTGGTCAGGGGCTGATGTTTTTATGAGCACCTACCATACATACCTGCCCTCTGACATTCCGCAGGTGCTCCTGCTCCATGACATGATCCCAGAAGTGCTGGGTTGGGATCTCTCAGATCCCATGTGGCGCCAAAAGCACGCAGCCCTTGAAGCAGCCGCTCGCATTGTAGCTGTTAGCCAAAACACGGCCTGTGACTTGCTGCGTCTAACTGGCAAAGAGGCAGTAGTAGCTTACCCTGGGGTTGACACCAGTGTATTCAAGCCGGATCCCTCAGCTATTCCCAAGCACTGGCTGCTGATTGGATGCCACCAAGGCGCTTACAAACGACAGGAGTTATTTTTTGAAGCTTATCAGCAGTGGTCCTATAAGCCTTTCCCTGTCCTTTGCACTCATTCCTGGTCGACTCCAGAGGCTTATCGACAGGCGGCAGCTCCGCAACCTGTTATGAATGCTTATCTAGATCTGCAGCAGTTGGTTCAAGCCTACCAGAATGCCGTGGCGCTGGTTTACCCAAGTGCATATGAGGGATTCGGGCTACCCGTATTGGAGGCCATGGCCTGTGGGACCCCTGTCATTATCTATCCCAACTCTGCCTTAGTGGAAGTAGGAGGAGAAGCTGCATTTTATGTAGAGGACTCTTTGTCGGACACCCTGGTTCAGGTTCTGGATCCCAAGTTGCGCGCTGAGAAAGTCAGGAAAGGCTTAGAGTGGGTTAAGTCTTTTACCTGGGAGCGCATGGCTAAAACCATCCAGGAAGTTCTGCACCTTGCAGTCAAGCCAAGCCTAACAGCCTTGTAGTCTTGGCAAGCATCTTGCTGCTAACCAGTTTCACAGTGCCCCCACTGCCGGTGTGGAACCTCAACCCCTAACTTCTGGAGGAACGGTCACTCTGGCTCGAGCCTGGGCAACCAACCCATCCACGTACTCGTTCCAGCGCAGACCTTGGTGGGCTGGGATCCAAACCACCTGCACCTGAGGGCACTGCTGCTTTAGTTGATACAGTTCCTGAACCAGATCCAAGTTTTCCACCGGCCCGGTGCGCCGCCGCCACCCCTGCGCTGCCCAGCGATCCATCCAGTCGTTGTAGGTCTGTACGCAAAGGTGGGAGTCGCTGTAGATGGTATCTACGCCGTTGCCCTGGGTGTGGCGGCAATATTGCAAGGCCCGGATGAGGCCGGTCAACTCCATGCGGTTGCTGGTGCTATCGGGATCCCCTCCCCAAAACTCTTCCACAACCCGATCATCTTGAACCACCACCACGGCCCATCCCCCTGGCCCCGGATTGGGAGAACATCCCCCGTCGGTGAAGATGCCACTGTGGGGGCAGGCAACCAGACGGCTGGGGCCCGCTCCTTTGCGGCCGTGCATCCGTGAAACCTTGGCCATGGTGCTCATCCGGCGCTAACGGCAACATTTGGGATCCCGGCTCGACAACAGACACTGCATCTTATTGCAGAAGGGCGTGCCGGCACCACTGTTTAGTGTATTCAGCTTCAGAAAAGCTTTGTTTCACACTATTAGCAGCATAAACCCCGTCAACATCAGCTTACGTGACACTGACGCACAAGGTTAAAAACAGTACGAACAAAAACCCCCAGAAAATCTGGGGGAGGAGTGGTGTGTTGAGGTGATGAATACTCGCATGATATCTCTCGAATTTGGTGAGTAGGCCAAACCGGCGAGAGATCCCTGCGTTTTTTTGCAGAAATCATTGCAGATACTGGAAAGCATCAGACACTAGAGACCAGCGCGTCAAAACTGAGCTTATTTCATCTTGATCAGGTATAGTGCTCAATCTCGAAGAAATATCTATTTAGACACCAAATATAGAGAAGCCAGTAATAACTTTTCTTATGCACCTACCGCCGACACTAGGGGTTGTGTCAAGCCCAAATGAGCATAGAGACGGGAAAAGTCAAAATTCGCTGACATTAGCTCTTGGATGCAGCGGACTTTCACCTCCTCGTGCAGGCGAATCTGCCCAAAAACCCGTTCGATGCGGTTGATGGTGGTGAAGGTGTCCAGATCCACCGAGAGGATCGGCACTTCCAGCTCTTCTGCTCGAGACTGAATGCGGGGATCCAGAGGGAGCTTGCCGGTCAAGATCAGGCAGAGGGTGGAAGTTTCTAGGGCGGCCAGTTGAATATCGGTGCGGTCTCCGCCGGTGATCACCGCCTTGTGATCCAGCTTACGGAAGTACTTCAAGGCCGAGTTGACGTTCATCGCCCCTACCGCAATGTCTTCAACCATCAGGTCCATCCGATCCGGACAGCAGAGCACCTCGGCATCCAGTTGCCGCACCAACTCCCCAACGCTGATGCTGCGCAAAATGCGATGGGAGGGCAAAATCCCCAGCACCGGGATCCCGTGTCCCTCCAAAAAAGGCCGAATGATCGTTTTTGCCGGTTGCATTTGGTCAGGTGGCACATCGTTCAGCAGCACGCCTGCCAAGCGGGATCCCAGTTGACGATGGACAAAGAGAAGAGAATCAACAGCCAAGGAGGAATGGTAGCGACTGATCAGCAGTACCGGAGCATCCAGGGCTTGGGCCATCTTGGCCAGCGACAGGCCAAACAATTCCCCCTCGTAAAGATCGGCTGGGCCTTCCAGCAGCACCAAATCGGCAGGGGAGCGCTGGACAAACTCCAACAGAGGGGCAACCGGGCACTCTGGAGCTGGATCCCCGGGAGCTCGCTTCATTTGAGCCAGCAAAGCCTCTTCGTTGAGCCGGAGCAGCATCGGCGGCATTTGATCCATCGTCAGCCGCAGAGACTCCGCCACAAAGCGCATATCCGGATCGCCCCCTTCCAGCGAGCAATCTTCCCGCTCGCAAGAACCGATGGGCTTCCCATAGGTGACTTTTATCCCTTGCTGCTGCAGGTGTTTGGCCAAACCCAAGATGGCAGCCGACTTACCGCTGAAGGGCTCGGTAGAACCGATCAAAAGAAACTTGGACACAGATGGCTCCCGGTAACGAGAGGGACGAAGGGATCCCTTACTCAGTCTAACGGAGGCTGCTCTCTCCTCAGTTCTGGACTAACCGATTAGGATCGACTCTTCAGGGTAGGTTACCAACGGGCGGGGCTGTTGTTGAGCCAAGGCCAAGACAATCGTCAATGCCCCCAACCGGCCCCAGAACATCACCAGCACAATGATCAGTTGGCCAAACCAGTTGAGCTCCCCGGTAAAGCCCGTCGAGAGGCCGCAGGTGGCAAAGGCGGAGATCACCTCAAACAACACCGGATCCAACCTACTGTTACTGTGGGTCAGCAAAATCAACCAAGCCGCCAACAACACCACAAACAGAGAAACCGTTAACACCGCTGCCGCCTTGCGCACCATGGAGGGATCCAAGCTGCGCCCGGCAATTTGAGCGCTGGGCAAACCGCGGGCATAGCCCCAGAGAGCCAACACCAACACCGCCAAGGTGCCGGTGGTCATGCCGCCCCCCATAGAAGCTGGGGCTGCCCCAATAAACATGAGAGCCATCAGCAGCAACTGGCTTGCCGGGGTCAAATCCTCAATGGGGATCGCGGCAAACCCAGCCGTTCGGGCAGAAACCGACTGAAAAAACGTCAGGCCCAAGCGGTGGGGCCAGCTTACCTCCAGCAGGGATCCGCCGGGCAAGCTCTCTCCCAAAAACAAGCCAATGCCGCCCGTGCAGAGCAAAACCACCACCACGCCCAGGGTAATCCGGGTGTGCAGAGAGGGGCGGTGGCCCCGTGGCCAGGTTAACAAATCCGACAAAACCGGGATGCCCAAACCGCCGATAAAAATCAGACCGGCCAAAATCGCCAGCGACAGACCGTCTGTAGGGATCCCTTCCCGGCCAAACAGGTCAAATCCTGCATTACAAAAGGCCGACACCGCGTGAAAAATAGCCAGAAAAACCGCCCGCTCCGGCCCATAGAGATCCCGCCAGTGCACCCAGAGCAGCAGAGCCCCCCCCAACTCAATGAGGGTGACCCCCAGCAGCACCCGCCGAGTCAATTCCAGGATCGCCCCCGGATCGATGAGCCCCAGCGAATTGCACAGCGCCAAGCGATTGAGGAGGGAAATGCGCCGCCCGATCAATTGAAACACCACCACCGCCAACACCATGAAGCCCACCCCGCCAATCTGAATCAGGATCAGCAGCACAATCTGGCCCAACAGGGTGAGATCCTCCGCCACCACAATCGTCGAGAGCCCCGTCACGCTCAGGGCCGACATGGCCGTAAACAGCGCCTCATTCCAGCTCAAGGGATCCCCGCGCCCGATCCCCGGCAACATGAGCACCAAAGTTCCCACCACTGCCAAGAGCCCCAACCCTGTGACCAGCCGCAATGGCGGCGGCAGCGGGCGACGCCTGTCCCCCCCAAAAAACCACTGCAGACGATTCCCAAAGGCCCTAGAGGACTGAGACAATGCCGAGCCCGGTGTCGGCAGGTGGCGGGCGCGGGATGGCACTGATGGAACCAAGCGCTCAGAGCCCTCCTCTCGCGGAAGCGGGGCGGAGCCCTCTCTCATCGGAGCCCTCCCTACATTTCATTCAGCCGCGAGATGTTGGTATTGGCCCCCAGAACCACCAGCAAATCCCCCTTTTCCAGCAGGTAGTCTGCGGGGGGAGAGACCACCAGCGATTGCTTTCGCTTCACCACCAGCACCGTGATGCCGAAGCGGCGACGCAGATCCGACTCCGCCAGCGTATGGCCCACCAACGCCTCCGGCACCTGTAATTCCGTAATGCTGTAGCCCGGCTCCAGCTCTAGCTGATCTAGGATCCCCGGTGCTGTCAACACCTGAGCCAAACGGCGCCCTGCCTCTTGCTCCGGCAACACCACCCGATCTGCCCCCACTCGCAGGAGAATAGAGCGTTGCCGCTCGGTCGACGCCTTACAGACCACATTGCGCACCCCCAGACTTTTCAGGGCCACCGTCGTCAGCAAATTGCTCTCGAAATCGCTGCCAATGGCCACCACCACCGTGTCGAAGGAGAGGATATCCACCGCTCGCAGCGCATCTTCATCGCTGGAATCGAGGGCCACCACCTGCGTCAGCTGATCCGCCAGGCGCTGCACAATCTCGCGGCTGCGGTCGATCCCCAAGACATTGTGCCCTCGCTCCATCAAGGTGAGAGCCAAGCTAGAACCAAAGCGCCCCAGACCAATTACCGCATATTCACGATCCACCCGCTGCCGTTCGCGCCAGCGGAACGTAGTCCCTGCCATGTGCTCTCCTGCCCCCTCTTTCAAGAACAGATCATAAGTTCATCCAGCAGGGATCGGAAGGGCCGCGACTCTAGGCCGACTCAGGCTTGGGCAGCGTAGAGGGGTGAGGAATCAGCTCGCGGGTGGAACGGCGCTCCACCATCTCTGCGGTGATGCGGATGTGCTTTAGGTCGCGGCGGGAGGGTGCCTCGTACATCACATCCAGCATTAGCTCTTCCACAATGGCCCGCAGGGCGCGAGCCCCGGTCTTGCGGCGATAAGCCTCTTTGGCAATGGCAGCAATGGCGGCAGGTTCAAACTCCAGTTCCACCCCGTCCATGCGCAACAGCTTCTGCGCCTGCTTGAGAATGGCGTTTTTGGGCTGCGTCAGGATCGCCTCCAGCGCCTTCTCATCCAGCGGATCCAAAGTCGCCACTACCGGGAGCCGCCCCGTGAATTCGGGAATCATGCCGTACTTGATCAAGTCTTCAGGCTCCAAAGCCTTGAGGGCATTGGCCATACGTTGCTCGCGGCTAACCGACAATTGCTCCCCTGGCTTGATAAAGCCCATCAATTTCTTGCCAATGCGCTGCTCGATTACTTTTTCCAGGCCAACAAAAGCCCCCCCGCAAATGAAGAGGATGTTGGAAGTGTCGATTTGAATGCAGTCTTGATAGGGGTGCTTGCGCCCTCCCTGGGGAGGCACGTTGGCTATTGTCCCTTCCAGCATCTTCAACAAAGCCTGCTGCACCCCCTCGCCGGAGACATCGCGGGTAATGGAGGGGTTCTCGCTTTTGCGGGCAATTTTGTCGATTTCGTCGATGTAGATGATGCCGCGCTGGGCCTCTTCTACGTCCATGTCCGCCACCTGCAGCAAGCGCAACAGGATGTTTTCCACATCCTCGCCCACATAGCCAGCTTCCGTAAGGGTGGTAGCATCTGCAACCGCAAAAGGCACATCCAACATGCGAGCCAGGGTTTCCGCCAGCAGGGTTTTGCCGGAGCCAGTGGGGCCAATGATCAAAATGTTGGACTTCTGTAGCTCCACCTCATCCAGTTCCGAAACTCCGACGCTACCGGGGTTGGCCTTGGCAGCCAGACGCTTGTAGTGGTTGTAAACCGCCACCGACAAAACCTTCTTAGCTTTTTCTTGGCCAATCACATATTGGTCGAGATAGCGCATGATCTCCTGCGGCTTGGGCAACTGCGCCAAAGAAGGCAGGCTGCGGGAGGATTTTTTAGGAGCTTCACGCCGGCCGCCGGCAGGGGCGGCAGCAGGAGGAGTGTTGCCGTCGTAGAGTTCCTCATCCAAAATCTCGTTGCAGAGCTCCACGCACTCGTCACAGATGTAGACCCCCGGCCCCGCAATCAACTTACGCACCTGATCCTGTGACTTGTTGCAGAAGGAGCACTTTAGATGGGAGTCATATTTGGCCATGGGATCCTCGTTGCTGCTTGCTCTTGGCTATCCTAATCCGGCAAAAGCCAGAAGAAAACTAAACCTTCCAATCCAGTCGCAAATTGGCTGCGAAAGCGTAAGGAGGCCGAAGTTGGTGGAATCTCACTGACCTACTAGTCTAGCATCTCCACTGGGCTCGTAGGGCTTGTTTCCGGATCCCCAAGGGGGCAGGGTGCCAAGAGATTCCCATGGGGATCAACTGGAAAGACTGGAGATATAGTCATTTCAAACTGGATTGAGACACTTCCCAAGCGCTCCGTGCCGCTTCCGCGACCACCCACTCTTCAAAGGGGAGCTGGGAAGCAATGCAACGGAGGTGTTTCATTCTTGCTTCTCCAGCGCTCTGCGCTACCCGTGCAAACGCCACAGCCTCGGTTCTCCCCAAGTGTCTTACAAGGAGGAAAACTGGAAATGGAAGGGGTGAGCCGTTTCGCTGCTATCGGGAATGGTCATACATCCTTTGGACGGATTTATAGAAAAACCGCCCGACTTGACGCCGAGCGGAAGATGGTGTGAGGAGTGAACGGAAACATGCGTCTCCGCTGATCCCATCATAGTTGAACTTATTTGGCACTGGCAAAGGAATCCTTCAGTTAAGTTGGATACTTTTTGGAGGTGTGGCCGCGCCTTTTTGTAACCAAAAAGGGGAAGGAACTGTCCGTGTTTCGTTCGCTTCCCCCTATTGGCGTCCACTCCTCACTAGAGGTGAATCATAAATTATCCCTGCCGCTAAGACAACCCACCCTACCCAAGTTTTTCGGGGATCCACCCTGTCAAGGATGCAGATCACCGGATTCCACGGTGGGATCCAGCGCCAACAGCTCCGCTTCGGTCAGCAGGGGGATCCCCAGTTGTTGGGCTTGCTCCAGCTTGGAGCCGGGGTCAGAGCCCACCACCACGTAGTCGGTTTGGCGGCTGACGCTGGCGGTGACTTTGCCCCCCCGACTCTCAATCCAAGCCTTGGCCTGCTGGCGGGAGAGGGTGGGCAAGGTGCCGGTGATTACGAATTTTTTCCCGGCCAGGATCTGGGAGACGGCAGGGTTCTCCTGCTGAGGAAGAGCGGGGATCCCTAGCGCCTGCAACTCCTGCAACAGGCGACGATGGGCCGGCTCGGCAAACCAGGCCACCACCGCTTCCGCCACTTCCGCGCCTATCCCATAGATCTGGGCGATGGTTTCTGCGCTGGCTTGGGCCAAAAGCTCAGGGGTGGGAAAATGGCCGGCCAAAATCTGGGCGGTGACCACCCCCACATGGGGGATCCCCAGCCCGTAGAGCACCCGTTCCCAGGGCTGCTGGCGAGAGCGCTGAATGGCTTGCACCAGCTTTTGGCTGGAGCGGGATCCCATTCCCTCCAAACCCTGCAACTGCTCTGGGGTGAGGCGGTAGAGATCGGCTACGGTGCGCACCCCCAAGCTCTCCACCAATTGGGCTGCCCGCTTTTCCCCTAAGCCTTCGATATCCAAAGCATCACGGCTGGCCCAGTGCTGCAATTGGCCCCGCAGCTTGGCCGGGCACTCGGGGTTGGGGCAGCGGGTCACGGCTTCGCCAGGGGGACGAACCAAAGGGGCGTGGCATTCGGGGCACTGGCTGGGCAGGCTGTAGGGAACAGCGTCGGCAGGGCGCAATTCCTTCAGGATCCCGACCACCTCCGGGATGATCTCCCCGGCTTTGCGCACGATGGCAGTATCGCCAATGTGCACATCCAGCTCCCGCAGGCGATCGGCATTGTGCAGGCTGGCGCGGCTGACAAGGGTGCCGGCCAAAGGAACCGGCTCCAGCTCTGCCACTGGAGTGACGGCGCCGGTACGGCCCACGCTGGCGAGGATGGCGCGGATGCGGGTGGGGACTTCCTGGGCAGGGTATTTGAGGGCAATGGCCCAGCGGGGAAATTTTTGCGTAAAGCCGGCCTCCTCCTGCAGCCGCAAGGAGTTCAATTTCACCACCACCCCGTCGCTGGCGTAGGGGAGCTGGGCACCCCGCCATCGCTCATAAAATTGGATCACTTCTCCCAAGCCCCGACAGACCTGGGAAAGGGGGTTGACTGGAAATCCCAATTCCTTGAGCTGCTGCAGACACTGCCACTGGGTTTGCGGGGGATCCCCGGCAGGCCATCCCTCCGGCCAGTGGAGGGCGTAGGCGAAGAAGCTGAGCTTGCGGGCGGCCACAACGCGGCTATCCAACTGCCGCAGGGTACCGGCAGCACAGTTGCGCGGGTTGGCAAAGGGGGGATCCCCAGCGGAACGACGCTCTTGGTTGATCCGTTCAAACTCGGCTAGGGCCAGATAGACTTCCCCCCGCACCTCCAAAACGGGAGGCGGATCTGCTGTCGCCAGCCGCAGGGGAATCGAACGAATGGCGCGCACGTTGGGGGTGATGTCCTCTCCGGCCTGTCCGTCCCCCCGAGTAGCACCCCGCTCCAAAAGACCATTGATGTAGGTTAGGGCCAAGGCAGCACCATCGATTTTCAGCTCACAGACATATTCCAGCTCTCCCTCTGTCCTGCTGTCGGGAACAGGGGCACGGCCCAAAACTCGCAGCAGGCGCTCTTGCCACTCCTCCAGTTCTTCTGGGTTGAAAGCGTTTTCCAAACTGTAGAGGGGGATGCGGTGGAAGACGGTGGGAAAATGCTCTGCAGGTTTTTCTCCCACCCGCTGAGTAGGGCTATCGGGGGTGACCAGTTCAGGGTAAGCCCGCTCCAGCTCTTGCAGCTCGCGGTAAAGGCGGTCGTAAACGCTGTCTTCCAGGATGGGCGCATCGTGGACATAGTAGGCAATGCTGGCCTTCTGCAGCAGGGTGCGCAGCTCGCGGGCGCGTTCTTCCAGATGGGGATCCATAACTCCTTGGGTGAGCAAGGTCTACCCCTAGGTTAGGGCTCCTGAGGAGCCAATAAGTAGGAGCCGATATTCTCCAAGCTGGGAGGATGTAGGAAGGGGATGGTCAAGATGGCCTGCTGGGAAAATGGCTGGGGGAGCTGGGCCAGAAGAGTCTGGTGACGACGGCGGAGGGCCTCTCCAAAGGGGGTAGAATCCTCTAACCACACTCGATTGAGAACGGCGTAGGGATGAGGGATCCCCAAAGCATCCAATTCCGCCAAAAGACGCTCGGTTTCCGCCAGAACCGCTTGCTCGGGGTTAAAGACGGGGATAAAGGTAACAAACTGGGGATCCTGGAGCTGCTGCCGAAGCTGCCGCACCTGGGCCAAAAGCTCCCGCATCCGCTGCGCCCATTCCGGCCTGCCCACCACATCCCGATATTTCAGCCACAGCTTCAGGGCCAAGCTTACCCAGCCCTCCAGAGCCTGGGGCATCTGCAGAAACCGCAAGAGATGGCCTGTGGGAGCCGTGTCCAGCACCACCAGGTCGAACTGCCCGCTCGTCTCCTGTCGGAGAACACTCAACAGGGCCATCACCTCATCCAGGCCGGGTGGAGGCATCTGCAGCAGTTGCCGCCACGCCTGCGGGTCGTATTGGACTTCCACCCCTGCCGTCCCCTCCCCCGCCAAGATGGCCGCCACCTCCTCCAGGTAATCCTGCCGGAATTGCTCCAGCACCACCGCCGCATCGATCTCCTGCCCCAGCAGGTTGGGCAGCAGGGGAATGGGATCCTGACCCAGTTTCGTCTGAAACAGATCCCCCAACGAGTGGGCCGGATCGATGGAGACCAGCAAGAGCTGCTTGTCGGGATGGCGCTTGGCCAAGTTCCAAGCCAGGGCCCCGGCCACCGTCGTCTTGCCCACACCCCCTTTGCCCCCCACCAACACCAGTCGGATCCCTTGGGTCAAAAAATCCGGTAGGGACGGGATCCCCCTGAAGGAAGGGAAGAGGGTAGAGAAGGGAGACTCTCTCTCCGCTCTCTGCTCTGGGATCCCTTCCAACTCCAGCAGCACCTCTGGCAAGGGGCGAAGCTGCTGCACCAGCCCATCTAGGGCCGCCAACCCAACCGGCTCCTGCAGTTGATAAGGACAGACCCAGATAGAGTATCCGGGCAGCTCCTCCTGTAGGGCTTTGAGCACGCGCCGCTGTTCCTGTTGCCGCGCCGAGTAGAGAGGAGAGGGGAGAGCAGCGGGCAGCGAAGGTTGGCTGTTATTCTCTCTTGCAAGCAGCACCTGATTGACCAGAAGACCGCCGATGGGCACGCGGCGGTTTTGCAGTTGCTGACAAAAGCGGCGGGTTTCCGCCACGCTCAACTGCTCCGGGATCATCACCAGCCAAGCAGAGGTGCTCTCCGGAGTGGTCAAGCGGGCTTTGCCCCCCTCCAGTTCCCTCTGCAACTGGGCTAAAAATGCATCCGCCTCATCCGGTCGATAGGTGCCTGTCAGGGCTTGGGCGATCTCCCGATGCTTGGCCTGAAAGGTGGCAAACACAGCCAGAAGATTATCTAAAAAGTCGGGCAGCTCCAACAGCCGCAGGGTGTGCCCGGTGGGGGCCGTGTCCAAGATAACGGTATCCACCTCCTCCCCAGCCAGCAGCCGGTTGACCTCCAGAATCGCCATCAGCTCATCCACCCCCGGCCAGGCTAAATCCCAGATCGGCAGCAGATCCTCTCGGCCAAACCAACTGCCCCGCTCGGCAATGAGCTCCAGGGCCGGCCCATAGGTTTGCCGAAAAGACCGCAGCAAAATCTCCGCCTGCAAAGCCCGCACCTGTAAATTGGGGCGATCCGGCAAGGGTTGGGCCACATCCGTAACCGAGATTTGCAGCACGTCCCCCAACGAGTGGGCGGGATCTGTGGACATCAGGAGCAGACGGCGCTGGGGATCCACCTGGGCCAGTTGGCGAGCCAGCGCGCAGGTCAAGGTTGTTTTGCCCACTCCTCCCTTGCCGCTGAACAGCAAGAGGCGTTGGGAAGCCAAGAGCAGAGGATGGCAGGAATGCTGATACATTTACGCTGAACACTGCTGACCATTACTGCTCAACGGTGAAGCGATAGCATTCTGTCCGTTTCCGAACAGAAAGGCGGTATCCCGCAAAGCTCTGAGCATAACACCCAGAGCGCCT
>NZ_JBSSDE010000023.1:0-50509 GCF_054060435.1 Thermostichus sp. MS-CIW-34
CGGATAAGTTGATTGAGAAGATAGGGGAAGCTCAAGCGGTTATTCCGCCTAAAAGGAATAGAAAGACGCAGCGGCATTATGACAAGCATCTGTATCAAGAGAGGCATTTAATCGAATGCTTTTTTCATAAGTTAAAGCAGTACCGGCATCTATTTTCTCGTTTTGACAAATTGGCCAGGAACTTCTTGAGTTTTCTCTATCTCGTCAGTGCTCTCTTTTGGCTCAAATGAAAGATCAACACAACCTAGTTTGAATCGAAATGACTACAACACCTACTAACAAGTAGACCTGAACAGAAATCCGGCACGGTTAGGAGCCAAACTGCAAACGGTAAACCTCCTCCTCTTGATCAGTTTCCACCTCCAAATCAGAGGTAGCATAGGCTACACACAGCAGCACAAAGCCCTGAGCCTGCAGTTCTGGGCCAATCCCCATTGCCTCTGTCTGAGTCACGGATCCCGACCTCAGCCGCCCCGCACAGGTAGTGCAAACCCCCGCCTGACAAGAGGAAGGTAGCTCTATCCCGTGTTCAAGAGCAGCTTGTAAAACCGTCTGATCCGCAGAGGCAGGGAAGCGGTAGGTTTGGCCGCGGTGATGAAGGGTTACTTGATAAGCCGTAGCAGACATCAGGAACGGGCTCCCGACGGAGTACGGGTCACCGTCAGAGACTGTGGCTGGCGCATTTTCTTCACCAGAGCCTGGATCTTTTTGGCTCCTTCCTTTTGCAGGTCGGCGATGTAGTGGCCTTTGAGCCGCTCCGCCTCAGCTTCATCGGAGAAGGGGCCGTAGTAGTAGGTACAGTCCTCGGTGGTGATCTCGATCCAGACCGATAGGCCGCGCAGCTTATCCAACAGATTGGCCAAAAGGTTGCTCACGGGATCCATCCCCCATTATCAAGTCTAGCAATCATTGGATGTCCTTTTGCAATCCCCTAGATTCTACTACTTTTATTGACGATTTGTTGAGGAATGTATCAACCTCAGGGCGTTTGAGGTGGTGGGGAGAGCGCTGCCGGTGGATTTCGTAGAGGGCAATGCCGGCGGCCACAGAAGCATTCAAGCTTTCAGTGCGGCCTGCCAAGGGAATGGACAGCAGTTGGTCACAATGGCGTTGTGTGAGCAGGCTAATCCCTTCCCCCTCGGATCCTACTACCAAAGCAATGGGCCGCTGAAAATCGGCGCTATAGATGGGGTCAGCCCCTCGGCTGGTGGTGCCATAGACCCAAAACCCCTGCTCTTTGAGGTATTCCAAAGCCCGATTCAAATTCACCACCCGCGCCACCGGCAAGGTGGAGAGGGCTCCCGCCGCTACCTTCATCACCGTCGAGGTTACCCCTGCTGCCCGCCGCTGGGGGATCACCATCCCCTGCATGCCAAAAGCTTCTACACTACGGGCAATAGCTCCCAAGTTATGGGGATCCTGGATCCCGTCTAGAACCACCAGCACCGGATTGGGGCCGGCCTGCCGGCTTCTTTCCACCAAATCCTCCAGGGCCACGTACTGATAAGGCGTGGCTTGGGCAGCGATACCCTGGTGGTTGGCGCCAGCCGTGAGGGCGTTCAGCCGCTTTGGAGACACTTCGTCGATAACGGTGCCCCGCGCTTTGGCTTCTTCCAACAGAGATAAAAATTGGGGGCTGTAGCGCAACTTCGGCAAGATCCAAACCCGATTGAGGGTGGCTTGACTTTTCAAAGCAGCCAGTACTGTCTGGCGACCGTAGATAATCTCTTGCTCCAGCTCGGTCTCCGGATTCCCGTCGGCCTGAGGCTGAACTTCCCCTGGCAAGATCCCTGTCTCGCCAGTGGAGAGGCCGGGATCCAGCTCGCCTACTGGTTGAGGAGCCATCTTGCCTTGGGGCCACTGCCGTTGCGCGTCGCGACGGATGGGCTTCACTGGAGCCTCTCGGAGGGCAAGCTTGGGATCCCCGTCTCGGCGTTTGGGCCGCTGTACCCGCTTGCTAACGGATTGCCCTGCCCTTCGCGGCTGCAGTTTGCCCGAGCGAGACAGCCGTGAAGCAGGTTTGCGCTGAGAAGTCTTGGGCATGGGCGTGGAAGATGGAAAGACGGAAAGACTATCCTAACCTTCCCACTCGCCTAGGGTCTCAGCCAAAACATCAGTGAGGGCGAGGATATGGCGCAGCCGTTCGGGATTGGCCAGGTAGAGATAGCCCAGAACTGTTTCCAGGCCGCTGGCGTTTTGGTAATCGGCCAGAGGCAGATGCCGGGGTGGGCGACCGCAGCCATTGCGACCCCAGCGGACAATTTCCTGCTCTTCGGGGTTGAGATGGGGCAACAGGGCCAACAGCAACTTGGCCTGAGCCGAGCCGCGCACCCGCCTCACCACCTGCTGATGATAGCGCTCCAGTCGATCCGGAGGAAATAGCCGTTGCCGCCGCACGTGCAGTTCGTAAATGGCGTCTCCCAGGTAGGCCAAGGCTGCGGGCGATAGGCGGCGAATCTCGGCCAAGGAGGGCCTTTCGGAAGTGGGTTCGGACAGCAGATCGTTCACAGCAGCTCACGAAAGATAGGCAGAAAAATCTCTAGAACCGCTGTCATCGGCTCATTGCAGGATTCAGTCCATGCTAAGACAAGCTTCCTCTGGTCTGCTAGCCTGACTCGCGCTCTTTCCCCCCTTGCAGGTGATTTGGATCACGAGGCCCAGAGAGAAAAGGTGCTATCGAGTAGACAGGGCAAAGCCGGTTAAGGGGCTGATGTTATGAGCCTTGAAAAGCCAGTTGGAGTTACTGCCAAGAATCTGGAGAGCAAAATCCAAGAAATTGTGGGTGAGCTGGCCAGCGATCAGCGTGAAAGGCTGGAAGGTAAGGCCGAGCAAACAAAGGCGGCCACCCACCCTGGAGTCGAGGATGCTCGAGAAGCGATTAAAGACGTTGTGGATGATCCAACGGATGGCCAATAGCTCCAGTTAAGATGCGGGGACAAGGAGATCTGCATTCAGCAAAAGCAGGTAGGCGACGACCGCCCCCCCCATACCCCCTACCAAAAAGCCAGCGGCCAATTCGCTCCAAGATTGGGATCCCCCTACCGGCCCTATGTTGCGCTGCGAGGTGACAGAGCCGTAGAGAGAAAGGGCCGCCGTCAGGATCAGGATCAGGCCACAGGCTCCCAAAAAGCCGCTCAGCAGACCGATGGGCTCGTTGCGCAGCGGCCCCAGCTTGGCAAAGGGGCCTACCAGCCAATAGCCGTGGGCCATACCGATTTCCAAGCCCCGCCAAATGGAACTCAATCCCGGTCGGTTGATGGGCAGCCAGTCGATCAACAGCCGGACAACAGGCGCGTGGTTGATCGGTGTCCAGAGATCCCCAATTTGCGGATCTCCCTCAGGGACGGTGACGTATCCCTTATTCATGTTCAACCTATTCAACGGAGCAGGATCGGCATTGGGTTCGACCATTTCAGCAACTCTGTGTCCAGTTCAAAGGAGGATGGAAAAAAGCCTAAAAAAGCAGGGATCCCACCGGGCGTAGGTTGCGCTGGGGATCCCTGGCCTACACTCAGAACGTCAAAATGTCGGGGAAGAAGCGATTGATCTCGATGAACAGGGCAAAAACAAAGCTGGAAAACAGGATAAATGCCACCGGAGCAGTGGTGAGAAACTTGGTGAAATCAGCCATAGATGCCTCTCAAAAGTTGAACAGATCGAGTTGGAAAGCCAGGCTCAGCGGGGCGAGATGGGCACAGCCGCTTCCGGCTCTTGAATTTCGCCGCTGGCAATCTCCTTGAAAGCAGCAGCAGGCCAAGCCAAAGCCGTGAGGAAACAGCGCAGCGCCAAGGGAACGTCGATGATGCTTTCTTTCATCTCCGGTTCGTCGCTATTCCGCACGGCAATCAGATAAGAGCGCCCTGCCCAGCCCAGCCAACCGGCGATGTAGAGAAAAAGCAAGCCGGGGATGAGAAACTCGCCCGCATGGTTCAACCGACCATCTGTAACCAGGTGGGGCAGGCCCTCTTCGCCGCAGAGCAGCTTGCTGTAGCGCTCAAAGCGCTTGCTGGTTTGGGCCAGCTTTTGCTGGTAGACGGGAGCCATAGCAGGGCTGGCGTTGAGGATCTTCTCCTCTAGGCTGCTCAGGCGTTCGTTCATCAGAGCCTGAAAGGCGGGAACTTCGCTGCAAGGTTTCAGACCAATCAAGGGCTCTGCCTGCACAGATTGGGCGAGGCCAAGCGCGATGCAAAGGGCCAAAAGAAGGCTTAAAAAGGTTCGCATAGCAGGATGTGTCCTTGAGGTAGGGGTCTAAGATCTGTCCAAATGCTAAGGGATGCTAAGTGCAGAAACAGGCACTAAACGGTTAGTATCATACTCCTGAGCGCCTCGCCCCGACGGATCCCGGGTTTTAGCTCACACAATTCTTAATTCAAGTATCTCAAGTATCCCAAAGCTCTCCTATCCCTTTTGCCCAGCTTGCTCTCCCATGCCCCGCGTCCTTGCCATCGAAACCAGTTGTGACGAAACGGCTGTGGCTGTGGTGGCGGCGGATGTGGCCTGGCCGGGATTTGCCCCACGGCAGCTCAGCTCCGTGGTGGCCAGCCAAATCGACCTTCATGCTGCTTACGGGGGGGTGGTGCCGGAGGTGGCCTCACGGCAGCATGTGGAAACTCTGCCCTTTGTGCTAGAGGCTGCTCTGCAGCAGGCCGGATTGGAGGTGGCCGAGGTAGATGCCATTGCCGTAACCTGTGCGCCGGGCCTGGTGGGATCCCTGCTGGTGGGGCTGATGGGGGCCAAGACCCTGGCTTTGCTTTACGACAAGCCCCTGATCGGGGTGCATCATCTGGAGGGCCATCTCTTCAGCGGCTTCTTGGCAGAGCCCGATTTGCGCCCCCCCTGCCTATGCCTTTTGGTATCGGGAGGCCATACCAGCCTGATTTGGATGAAGGACTACGGGGACTACCAGACGGTGGGCCGCACCCGCGACGATGCTGCCGGCGAGGCATTTGATAAGGTGGCGCGGCTGTTGGGGCTGGGCTACCCGGGGGGGCCGCAGATCGACCGTTGGGCCCAGCAGGGGGATCCAGAGCGGTTCCCGCTGCCAGAGGGCAAAGTGGATCATCCCTACGACAGCAGCTTCAGTGGCCTAAAAACGGCGGTGTTGCGCCTAGTACAGCAGTTGCGGCAAGAGGGCCAGGAGTTGCCCATTGCCGATATTGCCGCCAGCTTCCAGGCCTGTCTGACCCATGTGCTCACCGAAAAGGCAGTGGCCTGCGCCGAGGCGCTGGGCCTCTCGACGCTGCTGCTGACGGGAGGGGTAGCTGCCAATCGGGAGCTGAGGGCCCGCCTCACAGAAGCAGCCCGGCAAAAGGGGTTGCGGGTGGTGATCCCGCCTCTAGCCCTCTGCACCGACAATGCCGCCATGATTGGGGCAGCTGGGCTCTGCCACTGGCTGCGGGGGGAGGTCTCGCCGCTGGAGCTGGGGGTAGCCTCGCGCATGCCCCTAGAAGGGATCCCTTCCCTCTACCTGGGTGGGGGCGGAGCTCACAGAGAAGAACAGACGGGATCCGCCGCCCTCTGACGTTGCCTCACCTCAAGGTAGATGAGCAGCGCGTTGATGTCGGCGGGGTTGACACCGCCGATGCGGGCCGCCTGGCCCACGGTTAGCGGGCGCACCGCCGAGAGCTTATCCCGCGACTCTTTGGAGAGGGTGGGGATGGAGTGGTAGTCCAGATCGGGGGGCAGAGGGCGGTGGTACTGCTTGCTCACCTGCTCAATTTGGCTCTGCTGCCGCTGGATGTAGCCGCTGTATTTGACGGCAATCTCTGCCGCCTCCTGCTCAAAGGGATCCAGCTCCGCATCCCCCAGCCCCAGTTCCAGGAGATCGGAGTAGTGAATCTGGTTGCGGCGCAAGATCTCGGCCAGGGTGGCGGATCCCTTGATCCCCTGCCCCGTCAGTTGGCTTAGTTGGATGCCGGCCAGGTCGTGGGCCTTCACCCGCTGCGTTTCCAGGCGCTCGATTTCTGCGGCAATGCGCGCTTGCTTGGCTTGGAACAGGGCCCAGCGCCGGTCATCGATCAAGCCCCATTCTCGCCCCAGGGGGGTGAGCCGTTGGTCGGCATTGTCGGAGCGCAGGATGAGGCGGTATTCGGAGCGGCTGGTGAGCATGCGGTAGGGCTCCCGCAGTTCTTTGGTGCAGAGATCGTCGATGAGGGTGCCGATGTAGCTGGACTCCCGCGGCAGGGTGACCAGGGGCTTGCCTTGAACCAGGCGGGCAGCGTTGATCCCGGCTATGAGCCCCTGAGCTGCCGCCTCTTCGTAGCCGGTGGTGCCGTTGATCTGGCCGGCGCAAAACAACCCCTGCACCTTTTTGGTCATCAGAGTGGGGTAGAGCTGGGTGGCCGGCAGATAGTCGTATTCCACCGCATAGGCAGGCCGCAGCATGACGCACCGCTCCAGGCCAGGCAAGGAGCGCAACATCTGGATCTGGATTTTCTCAGGCATCCCCGTGGAGAACCCCTGGATGTAGAGCTCCGGCAGATCCCGCCCTTCCGGCTCAATAAAAATCTGATGGCTTTCCTTGTCGGCAAAGCGGACAATCTTGTCTTCGATGCTGGGGCAGTAGCGGGGCCCTTTGGCCTCCACCCAGCCGCCATAGACAGGGGTTTCGTGGAGATTTTCCCGGATGATGCGGTGGGTCTCTGGGGTGGTGCGGGTCAAGTAGCAATCCATCTGCTCCCTTGGCACCCACACCTCGGGGTCGAAGCTAAACCAGCGCACATCGGGATCCCCCGGTTGCCGCTCCATGACGGAAAAATCCACGCTGCGCCGATCCACGCGGGCAGGGGTGCCGGTTTTCAGCCGGCCCGTTTCAAAGCCCAGTTGGCGCAGGGTGTCGGTCAGCCCTTCCACGGCAAATTCCCCTGCCCGTCCGGCAGCTTGCCAGTGGCGACCAATCCAGATGCGCCCCCCCAAAAACGTACCGGTGGTCAGGATCACCGCCCGACAGCCGAAGATGGTGCCGAAATGGGTGACCACGCCCACCACCTCGTCGTTGCGCCCCAACACCAAATCGGTGACAGTGCCCTCGCGAATCGTCAGGTTAGGCTGGTTTTCCACCACCGAGCGCATCACCCGCGCATATTCCCTTTTGTCGGTTTGCGCCCGCAGCGCCCACACCGCCGGCCCCCGCGAACGGTTGAGCACCCGCTTTTGCAAATAGGTGCGGTCGGTAACTTTGCCCATCTCGCCGCCGAGGGCATCGATTTCGTGTACCAGTTGCGATTTGGCCGGGCCGCCGACGGCGGGGTTACAGGGTTGCCAGGCGATCTTGTCCAGATTCAATGTCAGCATGAGGGTGTTGCAGCCCAGCCGCGCTGCTGCCAACGCTGCCTCGCAGCCGGAGTGCCCCCCGCCGACCACCACCACATCGTAGTGATCGAGAAAATCAAGGCTATCCTGTCCAACTTTGAGCATAAGGTGGCAATTCCAAAATGAATAGCCGGGATCCCCGGTCTTTTAATTTTCAGGTTATTTCAGCTCGCTTATCCAGCTTAGCGATGGCGGCAACGGATAGGGTTATTTGCGACCGGCCTGAGGCAGGCAGAGCAGTAGGGAAAGTTTTCTGTTGCCCTGGGAAATAAAGTTGGGTAGAGGCTCAGTTCCCAGCCTAAGTCACCTGATTGAAGAGTTGAAGAGACCTCAGGGCGCTGGGATCAGCTCCCCCAAGGCTGCCGATAGCAGGGGATCCCAGAGGAAAGGGCAGAGTCGCCCAAGGGATGTTGCGGCTCATACAAACACCAGACAGCCCGCCTGAGAGAGCCAAGCACCGATTCCATTATCCTCAACCGGATCTAATCCAGACTATTTTAGTCGGGTTTAGTTGACGCGGCAGATTGCGGGTGATAAGATTCCCCCCAACGATAGGTAAGTTCAATCCAGCGCCCACCCTTTCCTTCACCTTGAGGCTGCCCATGTCCCAAACTCTTTCCGAACGCCCGCTCAGCCCTGCCGATTCCCCGTTGGCCTCTGCCTTGCACAGCTCCAAGGTGGGCTTCAGCCGTTTGCGCTGTCGGGAGTGTGGCGCCGAGTATGAGCCGGTCGCCAAGCATGTTTGTGAGCTGTGTTTCGGCCCCCTCGAAGTGGCTTATGACTACGACTGGCTGAAGCGCACGGTTAGCCGTCAGAGCATCCAGGCCGGGCCGCATTCCATCTGGCGCTATCGGCCTTTTCTGCCGGTGACTTCTGAGAAGCCCATTGATGTGGGCACCGGCATGACCCCTCTGATCAAAGCGGATCGGCTGGGTCGGCGGCTGGGGTTAAAAAATCTTTACATCAAGAACGATGCCGTCAACATGCCCACCCTTAGCTTCAAGGATCGGGTGGTGTCGGTGGCGCTGACCCGCGCCAAGGAGCTGGGTTTTACCACCGTTTCCTGCGCCAGCACGGGCAATCTGGCCAACTCCACCGCTGCTATTGCCGCCCACGCCGGCTTGGACTGCACCATCTTCATCCCGGCGGACTTAGAAGCGGGCAAAGTGCTGGGATCCCTGATTTACAACCCCACCGTCATGGCGGTGGAGGGCAACTACGACCAGGTGAACCGCCTCTGCGCCGAGGTGGCGGATCGCTACGGCTGGGGCTTCGTCAATATCAACCTGCGCCCCTACTACTCGGAAGGCTCCAAAACCCTGGCCTACGAGGTGGTGGAGCAACTGGGCTGGCAACTGCCGGATCAGGTAGTGATCCCGCTGGCCTCGGGATCCCTGTACACCAAGGTTTATAAAGGCTTCCAGGAGTTTGTGAAGGTGGGGCTGGTGGCGGATAAGCCGGTCGCCTTCCACGGCGCACAGGCGCAGGGCTGCGCGCCCATTGCCCAGGCGTTTCGCGAGGGGCGGGATTTTGTCAGCCCTGTTAAGCCCAATACCATCGCCAAATCCATCGCCATCGGCAACCCTGCCGACGGGATCTACGCCCTGGACATTGCCCGCAGAACCGGTGGGCAGATCGCAACGGCCACGGATCCCGAGATCATCGCCGGCATTAAGCTCCTGGCCGAGACCGAAGGCATCTTCACCGAGACTGCCGGCGGCACCACCATTGCCGTGCTCAAACGCCTAGCAGAGTCCGGCCAACTTGATCCCGAGGCGGTTACAGTAGCCTACATTACCGGCAACGGCCTGAAGACCCAGGAGGCGGTTCAACCCCACGTAGGCCATCCTCTGGTGATCTCGCCCAGGCTGGAGAGCTTTGAACAGGCTTTGGAGCGGGCCCGCACCCTGGAGCGGCTGGACTGGCAGGAGGCATCAGTATGAACTCGGTTTGCAGGGAAGACCCTCTCCATTGCCTCTTAACAGAATCTTAATGAAGAACTGTTAAGATCCCTGGCGTAGACCTATTGGCTCAGGAGCTTTGCACAATGCCTATCTTTCCTTCTGTTCAACGCCTTGTTCGCCGTTGGATCCCGTTGGCGGCTGTAGTGGCCCCGCTTGTCTTTGCTCCTGCGGCCCAGCCTCAAGGGCTAAACACCATTGCCGTTGAGCTGGAAACTTTGCCCAGCAGCTACTCGACGCTGGCGGCAGCTTTGCGGGCGACGGGCCTGAATACGGCGTTGGCAGGGCCGGGGCCGTTCACGGTCTTTGCCCCTTCCGATGTGGCCTTTGGGCAACTGCCGCCGGGTACGGTGGAGACGCTGTTGCAGCCGGCCAGACGGGCTCAGCTCACCCGCATTCTCACGTATCATGTGGTGCCGGGGCGGATTACCTCGTTTGACCTGCGGCCCGGCCAATCGACCACTCTGACCACCTTGGCAGGGCTGCCGCTGCAGGTGCAGGTGGGATCCGATGGCAGCATCCGGGTCAACGGGGCTAACGTGAACCTGGCGGATATTCCAGTTTCCAACGGCGTGATTCACGGCATCGATGGGGTGCTGCTACCCTAGTTTTTTGATGTTGGTTAATGGACGAGGCATTGGGCTATGGCAGTCAAGGTGCTGATTCCTAACACGCTGCGGGCGCTCACCCAGGATCAGGGGGTGGTGAATTGCGAGGGATCCACCATCCGCGAATTGTTGGATGCTTTGGAACAACGCTGTCCGGGGATTAAGGCGCGGCTGTGCGATGAGAAGGGGGAATTGCGCCGCTTCGTCAACTTTTATGTGAACAGCGAAGACATTCGCTTCCTCAAGGGATGTGACACCCCTCTGCAAGATGGGGATGAGGTGAGCATCGTCCCTGCCGTTGCTGGGGGCTGAGGGCTGCCAAGCCTGCCGTGGACGCTGTGGAGTGGTTGAGCCAGCCGGCCCCGCTGGTGGCACCTGCCTTGCTGGGCATGGTTCTGGTGCGGCAATTTGCCGATGGGCTGCAGGTGCGGGCCCAGATCGTAGAGACGGAGGCCTACACGGCTGGGGATCCGGCCTGCCATGCCTACCGCCGCAAGACCCAACGCAACCAGGTCATGTTTGGCCCGCCAGGGCATCTCTACATCTATCGCATCTACGGCCTCTACCACTGTCTAAATATCGTTACCGAGCCAGAAGGGATCCCGGCGGCGGTTCTGATCCGGGCAGCTCAGTTGGATCGCCTGCCAGACTGGATCCCGGCCAACAAACAGAATCAGCCAGCACGGGCGGCGGCGGGGCCGGGCCTGCTCTGTCAAGCACTGCGCATCGACGGATCCCACAACGGCTGGCGGCTAGAGCGGGCGGAAGCCGGCCAGGAAGGCATTTGGCTGGAGGGATCCCCCTCTTGGCAAACGCAGTTGTCCATCGTCCAAACCACCCGCATCGGCATCACCCAAGGAGCCGAGATCCCCTGGCGCTGGTACATTGGTGGACATCCGGCGGTGTCGCGCTATTAGTGGGGGCAGGCGGACAATGCTCGCAGAAGGCAGTGGCTAAAGGACTGATACATTTACGCTGAACACTGCTGAACATCACTGTTCAACTATGCAGCGATAGCATTCTGTTTGTTTCCAACCAGAATGGCGGTATCCCGCAAAGCTTTGAGTAGAATACCCAAAGCGCAGTTTCCGTGTCGTCTTACTACCAATTTTCTGCTTTGCTTTGGCTACCATGTTGGCAGACTCGAAAGTAAACAGAAAGATCAACTGGTAGTAATCCGTACTGAACATATTATACATTATTTTCAGTATAGTTGAGCTTATTATTGACTAGAGTCATGCTCCGTCCCGCTTACGCGAACGGCAGGGGCTGCCTGGGCTGGTCAGCGGGGTTGTGCTGCTCTTGCTGGGGTTGCCCACGTTGGCCCAGCCTGTTCCAACTTTTCCAGGACTGATACATTTACGCTGAACACTGCTGAACATCACTGTTCAACTATGCAGCGATAGCATTCTGTTTGTTTCCAACCAGAATGGCGGTATCCCGCAAAGCTTTGAGTAGAATACCCAAAGCGCAGTTTCCGTGTCGTCTTACTACCAATTTTCTGCTTTGCTTTGGCTACCATGTTGGCAGACTCGAAAGTAAACAGAAAGATCAACTGGTAGTAATCCGTACTGAACATATTATACATTATTTTCAGTATAGTTGAGCTTATTATTGACTAGAGTCATGCTCTTGACGATGCAATCCCAGACCCACTTCACCTATCGCACCGGGTTTCAGCGCTGGCGGGCGGGAGAAGCTCAGGGGTTTCAGGACTGGTCAACCCAAGGGATCTGCCTGAACGCCCGAGGGCAATTGGTCTTGGATCCAGAGGGTTTGCGGCAAGAAGTCAGCCTTGAAGAGCCTGAGGTGGCGCTAAGGACTCCGTCCCGCTTACGCGATAATGCTCCGCACCGCTTACGCGAACGGGGGCGCCCTTTCTATCCCCTTGGCCCCTACTGGGTGGGAGAAGCCACCAGCCCAGCAGTCCCCACCAGCTTCCCTATGGTCGGGGCAATCGCTTCCTGGAATGCCACCACGCCCCCCGGCACCTGGTTGGAACTGTGGATTCGGGCCAAGCTTTCAGACCGCTGGACAAAGTGGTATCACGGCGGGGTATGGGCTGCGGATCCCTTGACTCTGGCCAGCCACTCAGTGCAAGGACAAGGGGATGAGGATGGCAACCTGTACACGGACTTGCTGGTGCTCAAGGATACCCTCAACGGAGCAGAAGCCTTCCAGGTCAGGGTGCGCCTGTTCACGCAAGAGCCAGGCCGTTCTGCCGTTGTGGATCAGGTGGCAGT
The DNA here is from genome assembly GCF_054060435.1 of Thermostichus sp. MS-CIW-34. Taxonomy (NCBI): domain Bacteria; kingdom Bacillati; phylum Cyanobacteriota; class Cyanophyceae; order Thermostichales; family Thermostichaceae; genus Thermostichus; species Thermostichus sp. MS-CIW-34. The sequence goes on from NZ_JBSSDE010000023.1 coordinate 12,124, forward strand.
TGCCATTTCCAACGAGCCGGTCAGGCCCAGCCGCCTATCCCCTGGGGATCCCAGCCGCTGGGGCAAAATCTTGGATCTGCCTTGGTGCTCCCAGATGGTGTACCCCGATGGGGGAGAGGTCTGGTGTAGCCCCACCTCTTTGGCGATGGTGATGGCCTACTGGAAGCGGGATCCCCGCCCCTGTGAGGTGTTGGTGCGCGCAGCAGTGGCCGGTGTGTATGACCGGGTTTACCAGGGCCATGGCAACTGGGCTTTCAACGTCGCCCATGCTGCCGAGCAGGGTTTGTCCGGCGTGGTGGCGCGGCTGGAGAGCTTGGCTCAAGCAGAAGCCTGGATCGCGGCAGGGGTTCCGGTGATCCTCAGCTATGCTTGGGGTGAGGGAGAACTGGAAGGGGCGCCAATTCCCAGAAGCAACGGCCATCTGGCGGTGCTGGTGGGGTTTGCTCGCGGCAGCGGTGCGGAGCAGTTTAGCCACGGGGATCCCATCCTCCACGATCCGGCAGCCAAAACCAACGAAGAGGTTCGCCGTACTTACCGCCGCGAACAGCTAGAGTCGTTGTGGCTGGAGCACTCCGGGGGTACCGTCTACTTGATTCATCCGCGAGAGTGGCCTGTCCCCACTCTATAGCCGAACCGGGCGAACGCGGGCAGCATCGACTTACAGCGCTACCGCTATGGCCTGGATGATTTCCTGGCCGCTGAAACTGCTATCTGGTCTTTCGGTGGGGATTTGAGTAAGGATAGATGGAGTGAGGAGTGCGACTCACCTGCGGGTGAGGATGGTTGGTCATGAATAGGAATGCGGTTCAGGGGCCAAGGCATTGGTCGAGGTGGCTCCTGCGGCAGAGAGGGTGCTGGGCAATTCTCGCCGGTTTGTACGCTGATGAAGGTAAGCGTGGGGGTTTGGGTTTCCGCCATTTCCCAGTTTGTGGGAGGGGATGAGCTGCATCATGCCACGACGGGCTTCCCTGACACCGCTACCTTGGCCTGCGCTGAGTGCCTTGGTGCTGGCTCTCTCGGGCTGTGGCGAGCTTTCTTCTTCTAGTCTGTCTCCCAGCGTTGTTCCCCCTGCGGCCCTACAGCCGGTTTTAACTCCAACTCCTCTCCCTCCCTCCCCGCTTTCTCTGACTTTCGAGCAAGCCCGCCAGTCCGGCTTGTCGGTGCCCAGCAACCGCATTGTTCTGCTGCTTCAGGAACAGGGATCCGATCTGGTGGCCCAGCTACCGGCCTCAGAGGTGGATCGCTGGCTGGCTCGCACTCCCACCTGGCCGGGGGTGGAAGGCATCGACCTGAGCATTACCCTGGGCACTTATCGCCAAACCGCCACTGCCCCTCTGCGCCCAGGGCAACCGGCCACTTTCACCTTCACCAATCCTCCCGCCGGAGAAGCGGAGCTCAGCGCCATTGCCTATCGGGGATCCACCACTCTGGCGCAGGGGAAGGGATCCCTGACCCTTTCTGCCCGCTCTGGGAGTTCTGGCAGTGTCAATCGTCCTCCCCAAGACACAGAGCGCCAGCGCCGCCTTTCTATGTTGGTGCTCTCTGAGGTGGGGGTACCGCTGCTGCACACCAGCTCGGCAGCGCCCACCCTTGGCCAGCCGTTGCTGCTCTCAGGGGAAAATTTGGAGCGGGTGGAAACAGTTCTCTTTGCTGCAGCAGCCAATCCCGAGCGCATCCTGAGGGGGGAAATTCGCTCCCGCAGCGGTGACCGTTTGGTGGTGATGCCGCCTTCTTCTCTTTCCGGCTCAGTTTGGGTTGCTGTTGCGGATGCTTCCGGGCAAGGGTTGGGCACTCTGGTCTACGATTGGCCTGCCGCTACTCCTTCCCCCAGCCCCTCTCCCACCCCCACTGCTCCGGCAGCATCGGCCTGGGTGGTGGAAACTTTGCTGGATGGCCGCACCTCGCCCGCGGCAGATCCTGTCGGCAACGCCCCTGATAACACCGGCACCGAGTCCAGGATCTACCTGCAGCAAATCAGCGGCATTGCTGTGGATCCTGAAGGAGCCTTCTATTTAGCCGATAGAGCCCAGCACCGCATCTTCCGGCTGTCTCCAGAGGGGGAATTGGAAGTTTGGGCCGGCACAGGCCAAGCAGGCCGCCGCGACGGAGCAGCCAATCAAGCTCAGTTTGACTCCCCACAGGGGCTGCTCTGGGATCCCAAGGGGGGATTGTGGGTAGCCGACAGCGGCAACCATTGCCTGCGCTATATCAACCTGCAACGACAGGTGAGCACCTTTGCCGGCACTTGTATAGCCGGATACCGAGATGGGGGGCTTGACCGAGCTCAGTTCCGGGAGCCATCTGGGCTGGCTTTGGGTTCAGATGGCAGCCTCTACGTTGCCGACCGCGCCAATCGCCGCATCCGCCGCATCACCCCTGCCGGTGAGGTGACCACCGTTGCCGGCACGGGCCAGCCGGGATCCGTCGATGGCCCAGCAGAACAGGCCCAGCTCCTGCAGCCCACGGCTCTGGCGGTGGATAAGGAGGGGAACCTCTGGATTGCCGATGGACATCGCCTGCGCCGGCTCTCTGCTGGCGGACGAGTGACCACCCTCTCCGGGGCAGAGCCAGGCTATCGGGATGGCCCCCTGGCAGAGGCCCGTTTTCAAACCCTGGGGGGGCTGGCCTTCGATGCGGCAGGCAACCTCTGGGTGGCCGACCGAGATAACCATCGCATTCGTCGTCTTCAGCCTGGGGGACAAGTTTCCACCTTGGCCGGACAGAATCAGCCCGGCTGGCAGGATGGCCCCACCTCGGTGGCCCGGTTCGATCAACCTGCCGGCTTGGTAGTCTTAGCGGATGGCAGTGTGGTGGTGGTGGATGCCGGCTTGCCGGGCTTGCGTCGCATAAGCCGCGTTGCTTCTGGGCCTGTCACCCCAACCCCTGGGGGATCTCTGTAGGCTCTTGACAGGCCGCCGTCTCTCAGGTTTCACAGGGATCCCCATCTACTCAATCACCACACTCTTCGGGCCGGCGTTCACCTCTGGGCGACCCTGATTGAAGTTGGCCAGGAAGGTGTCTGGATCTTTGAGGCTGAAGACCAGCTTTTTGCAGGGCACTTGCAGCCCCACCGGCCCCAGCAACGGAATAAAAAGAGGCTTTTCCTGCACCAGTGGAATGGCGATCACCCCTTGGGTGCTGGTGACCGGGCCAACGATCCCCTGAAAATCGGTGCGCACGCCCAGTCCGTAGTACCAAGGCCAGGGGAAGCGCTCCCCTTGTCCCAACTCGCTCAGGGAGAACGTCTCGTTGAACAGGCTGCCCGCCCGCACAATGAGCTTGTCTTGCAGCAGATCGACATAGGCCGCCTCGCTGCTCACCCCAAACAGAGCCAGCGGCAAACTGGCTAGGGGATTGGAGTCGATGGCCATGTAATAACGCATGAGAAGTCTCCGAGTTCACAGATGGGTGACCAGGTGAGCCGCGGCCCCTAGCCTTGCCAATTATAGAAAATCTTCCCCGTTGCTCGACTGACCAAAAGGGATCCCATCTGCCCACAAGCTAACCGAGTATGATGGGTTGCTTGGAGCGTCCTTTGAGGACTCCGTCCGAATAGCGCGAACAGCAAGCCACTGGCCAGCGAGGAAAACAGGATGGATCTGCGAGCCCTCATTCGCTTGGTGCCCGATTTTCCCAGACCCGGCATCCTCTTTCGGGATATGACCCCCCTGCTGCAGGATCCGGCAGGCTTCCGGGCGGCTATTGAACAGTTGGCCGCCGGCACCACCGGCATGGGATCCCTAGATTATGTGGTCGGCATCGAGTCGCGGGGGTTCATTTTAGGGGCTGCTTTGGCACAACACCTGGGCTTGGGCTTTGTCCCGGTTCGCAAGCCAGGCAAACTGCCGCCGCCGGTGCTCAGCCAGACTTACAGCCTGGAATACGGCCAAGACCAGCTCCAACTGCACGCCCACGCCCTGCGGCCTGGAGAGCGGGTGTTGATCGTGGATGATGTCATTGCCACCGGGGGTACAGCCGCTGCCACCGCCCAATTGGTGGCCCAGAGCGGCGCTGAGGTGGGGGGATTTGCCTTCTTAATCGAGCTGGCCTTTTTGTCCGGCTGCAAGGCTCTTCCCCCTGGGATCCCTGCCCATGTGGTGATGGTAGAGGAAGGCAACTGAGTTCCTCAAGTAAGGTGCACCGACTGTTGGACGAGGATCCCTGGTGTTTTGGGCAAAGGTTGGCTCAAGCGGCTGATCTGAGCCTGCGCCTGCAGTTGTTCGTCAATCCAGTCCGCCAGTTCCCGCATGTAAAGCGCCACATGGATCGCCTGGTCGCGCTGTGCTGGCTCCACACCTTTTTCCGCCAGGCGGGCCAGAATTACGGGATCGCTCAGCTCCTCCAGGGCGGCAAAGTCTTCCGGTTGGTCGAACCCCAGCTCTGCCATTTTCTCGAACACATACCCCAGCCGCAGGCCGGTGGACTCGCAGCGCCCTTCCGGTTGCCAGGGATCCCTCAAGGCCAGGGCAACAGTTCGGTAGGCGGTTTGGGCGATGGAGCGCCAGGTGCCGCGGTGGATGCGCAGGCTGAGTTGCTGCCGATCCCAGCCCAGGGCTTCTCGCACCAACAGGCCGCAATTGCAGCGGGTGCTGTCCCGCCAGCAGTACTCCCAGTCCCAGAAGCCCCAGTGTTGGGATTGGATACGATCCGCGGTGCGGCGCAGGAGAGCTGCCAACTCAGGTGTGGGGCGCATGAGGCAACACAGAGCTAAACAAAAAACAACAAAACAAAAAACAACAAATATAGAGCGCCTCCAGTCTAGGCAGGCGAGCGATGGAGAACAAGCCCAGCTCAATCTTCTTTACATTCCTGGTCGCAACAGCATTGCGGAGCAACATATTCCTGTTCGGGCCTGTCCTCCGAGGGCAAAGCTCGTCGCCGTTGGCGATGCCGTTGCCAAGCCCCCCAGGCCACCCCCCCCAGCACCAGCGAGGCCCCGCCCAGGTAGGTGCCTCCTGCCGGCAAGCCCGCCAAGGCCAAGGCCAGGGATCCCCCCCAGAGGGTCATGGCGTAGATCAGCAGCACCGAATGCCGCTGGGATAGGCCGGCTTTGAGCAGACGGTGGTGCAGGTGGCCTTTGTCGGGATGGAAAGGCGACTTCCCCCTGGCCAGCCGCTTGAGGATTACGGTGGACATATCCAGGATCGGCACCGCCAAGATAAAGAAAGGCAGAGCCACTGCCAGCGTGGTCACCCCCTTGGCCACCCCGATCACCCCGATCCCAGCCAGGGTAAAGCCCAAAAAATAGGCCCCCCCATCCCCCATGAAGATCTGCGCCGGGTTGAAGTTGTAGCGCAAAAAGCCTAGGCAAGCTCCCGCCAAAGCCGCCGCCAGCATGGCCGCCGCCGGTCGATCCAGCAGCAGGGTTACGATCAGCATCACCACTGCCGCAATTCCCGACACCCCTGCCGCCAGCCCATCCAGCCCGTCCATGAAGTTGATGGCGTTGGCCATCCCCACCAGCCAGAACAGGGTAATCAGCAGGCTCAACCACACCGGAAAGGGCCAGATCCCTCTCCCGGGCAGACTGATGAACTCAATGCGCACCCCTACTCCCCAAGCGGCAGCAGCCACGCCGAATTGCATCAACAAGCGGGAAAAAGGCGACAGGTGAAACAGGTCGTCCGCCAGGCCAATCAAAAAAAACAAAACCCCACCGATCGTCACCCCCCAAATCTCGTACTCCTGCTCGGTGCGCAAGCCCCCAAAAGCTCCGGCTCCCCAGAGCAACAGCAGGGCCACCAAGTTGCCAAAAAAGATGGAAACCCCCCCCAGGCGCACCATCGGTTGCTGGTGGATCTTGCGCTCGTCGGGAAAGTCCAACTGGCCACTGCGGATCCCGACCGCCTTCACCACCGGGGTTGCCCACAGAACCACACAGGCAGCAGCCAGAAAGGCAACCAAGTAGGGCATAGCAAGCCGTGGCGAGGATTGCGGTTATCCCAAGTGGGGGTAGAGGGGGAAACGACGACAGAGCTGAGCCACCCGCTGGCGACACTCTTCCAATACAGCAGGCTCCTCAGGCTGAAACAGACAATCGGCGATGATCTCCCCAATTTCCTCAAATTCTACTGGCCCCAAGCCGCGGGTGGTCAAGGCTGGGGATCCCAGACGCAGGCCGCTAGCTACAAAGGGCGGCTGTGGGTCGAAGGGAATGGTGTTCTTATTGGCGGTGATGTGGATCTCCCCCATCAGCCGATCCGCCCGCTTGCCCGTCATTACCGGATCCGCCGCCCCAGTTTTTTCCAGCACCGCCGAAACCGAGCGCAGATCCAGCAACATCAGGTGATTGTCGGTGCCCCCGGAAACCAGTCGAATGCCTCGCCGTTGCAGGGATCCCGCCAGGGCTTGGGCATTGGCGATAACTTGGGCCGAGTACTGGGCAAAGCTGGGCTGCAGGGCTTCTCCAAAGGCCACCGCCTTGCCAGCAATAACATGCTCCAGCGGCCCCCCCTGGCTGCCGGGGAACACTGCCTTATCCAGCTTTTTGCCCAGCTCTGGGTCGCGGGTGAGAATGAGTCCCCCGCGCGGCCCTCGCAGCGTCTTGTGGGTAGTGGTGGTCACCACATCGCAGAGGGGCACGGGGTTGGGGTGATGTCCAGTGGCCACCAGGCCGGCAATATGGGCAATGTCGGCCAGCAGATAAGCTCCCACCTCATCGGCAATGGTGCGGAAAGCAGCAAAGTCGATTGCCCGCGGGTAGGCGGAGTAGCCGCAGATGATCAGCTTGGGCCGGTGCTGCAGGGCCAGATCCCGCACTTGATCGAAATCGATCCGCTCCGTTTGGGGATCCACCCCGTAATGCACCACCTGGAACCATTTGCCGGAGACATTCACCGGCGAGCCGTGGGTGAGGTGGCCGCCATGAGACAAATCCATGCCCATGATCGTGTCCCCCGGCTGCAGCAGGGCCAGGAAAACGGCGAAATTGGCCTGCGCCCCGGAGTGGGGTTGCACGTTGGCGTGAGCCGCCCCAAACAGTTGCTTGGCGCGGTCGATGGCCAACTGCTCAATCTCGTCGATAAACTCACAGCCGCCGTAGTAGCGCTTGCCCGGCAGCCCTTCTGCATACTTGTTGGTGAGCACCGAGCCCTGGGCTGCCAAGACGGCAGGAGAGGTGAAGTTCTCGCTGGCAATCATCTCCAGGTGATCCCGCTGCCGGTTGAGCTCTTCCTGGATCAGGCGGTAAACAACGGGATCCGTTTCCGCCAGGATGGCCAAGCTATCCCGTGAGGTGGTCAGACTTTGTGGAGCAGCTACCATGATGACCCCAAGACCGAACTTCGCAGGAGGAATGGGCAAGAACTGCTTCGCCGTCGCGACGGCGTTGCGGAGCAACATCGTAGCATGACCCGCAAACCAGCAGCGCAGGCCCCGGCCTTTCTGCCTGGGGTAAAACCCCAAAACTGAGAAAGAATCCCTTGCTTTAGGGGTGGGGAGAATGTCAGTCGCGACAGCGTTGCGGAGCAACATCGATCCAAGCAGAGGATCTGGGAGCCACGGTCAAGCGGGATGGGCAAGGGCTGCTTTGTAAAGAATGTTGAGCTTTTCTTCTCGGTGTCAAGGCTACCCCCCAAGCTACGGTAGAGTGAGGGGGCTAACTTTTGTGCAATTCCACTGTTAGGGAGTTGGTTATGACGGACGCACAAGTTTTCACCATCCTGGCGATTGCCTTGGTGCCGGCAGTGATGGCTCTGCTTTTGGGATCCGCCCTGGCCCGCAGCTAAAGCTCCTGCATCTCCCAAAAAGTGCCTCTGGATCCCTTCGGCCTGCCCCGTCACGACAGTGTTGCGGAGTAATAAGGCAGGCTTTTTTCTTTATCAAGGAATGGAAAGTGTGGCTTGCGCTGCTGCACTGATACATTCACGCTGAACTCTCCTGAACATGGTTCAGGAAAGAAGCGATCGCATCCTGCCTATCTCTGAGCAGGAAGGCGGTATCCCGCAAAGCCCTGAGGAATACCCCCCGAGCGCTTTCCCCCTTCACTTCCCGGCAACCGTTGCGGTGGACTCAAGGATCAGGGGGAAACTTGGTCTACTATATCCCTCTCAATGACTTTTGCCAAACCGCCTAAAGCTCAGTAAATTCAGCAAAGTTCAGGGTTTTGGGGGTTAGAGGCATGCTCCTTCGGTTGTCCTGCCGTTGTTGGCTAAAGTTGGATTGATAAGGAGCACTCCCGGCAGCCAAGCAACTTGAGCCAGGTGGATCTACAGCGGCTTCAGCGCGCCCTTTCCCTAGAAGCAGAGGTGGGGTTTACCGACCTGCGGGGGCGAGAGCAGACCTTCTCCCAATTTTTGGGGAGCGTGTTCGGACAGGATCCCCCCTCCGACTGGGTGCTGAATGGAGATGACCGGCGGCGGTGGCGAGAACTGGGATCCCGCTATACCCTGTATTCCGAGCTGGAGCTGCCCGAACGCCAGCACCTGGTGGCCGAAACTCGCCGCTGGCTGGAGCGAGTCCGACGTCAGCAAGAGCAGCCCCAACCGTTCGCACCAACGGGGCGGAGCCCTCGTTCCCACCCACCTAGCCCGCTGGCGGCCTCGTCGCAACAGCGGTGGGGTTCCCAGAGCCCCATTTCCCCGCCTCTCCCCGCCAGCCTTAGCCTGGAGCAGCCGCTGCAATTTCTCAAAGGCATTGGCCCCAAGTCGGCGGAAAAGCTGGCACAACTGGGCCTGCACACCGTGCGGGATGCCCTGTACTACTTTCCCCGGGATCACCTGGACTACTCCCAGCAGGTGCTCATCCGCCAGGCCAAGGTGGGAGAAACCGTGACTCTGGTGGGGACGGTTAAAAGCTGCACCTGCTTCACCAGCCCCAAAAACCCCACCCTGACCATCTTTAACTTGAAAATCGCCGACAAGAGCGGCACCCTCACCCTCAGCCGCTTCTACAGCGGGCGGCAGTTTGCCCAGCGCAGTTGGCAAGCTTCTCTGGAGCGGCAATACCCCAAGGGAGCGGTGGTGGCTGCCAGTGGCTTGGTGAAAAAGGGTAGGCTGGGCCTGACGTTGGACAACCCCCAAATTGAAGTACTGGCCAGCGAGGGCAGCCTGCAGGACAGTTCTGGGGTTGGCAAGATCCTGCCCGTCTACCCTCTCTCAGAAGGGATCCCCGCCGATCTGGTGCGCAAGGCGGTGCAACTGGCCCTGCCGGCGGCGGCGTTGGTGGAGGATCCCTTGCCCCCCGACTTAAAACAGCAGTTTCACCTGTTGGATCTGCCCACGGCGCTGCAGCAGATTCATTTTCCCGAGACGGCAGAATGTCTGGCCCAAGCGCGGCGAAGGTTGGTGTTTGACGAGTTCTTCTACCTGCAATTGGGCCTCTTGCAGCGGCGGCAGCGCTACCGCACCCAAGCCCAGGCCGTGCCCCGTTACCAGCCGGCTAGAGGGGAGCTATTGGATCGCTTCTATCAAATCCTGCCCTTTCAGCTCACGGCTGCCCAGCAGCGGGCCATCGACGAGATCCTAGCGGATCTGCGGGATCCCTTGCCCATGAACCGCCTCTTGCAGGGAGATGTGGGATCCGGCAAAACCGTGGTGGCGGTGGCGGCTTTGCTGGCAGCCATTCAATCCGGCTGGCAAACGGCCCTCATGGCTCCCACCGAGGTCTTGGCCGAGCAACACTACCGCAAGTTGGTGGAATGGCTCAGCCAGCTACAGGTGCCCGTCGAACTGTTGACCGGCTCCACCCCTCCCGCCAAACGCCGGGAGATCCTGCGGCAGTTGCAGACTGGGGAATTGCCCTTGGTGGTGGGCACCCATGCTCTCATCCAGCCGGCAGTGCAGTTTCGCAACCTGGGCTTGGTGGTCATCGACGAGCAGCACCGCTTTGGCGTGGAGCAGCGGGCCGCCCTGCAACAGAAAGGGGATCACCCCGATGTGCTCACCATGACCGCCACCCCCATCCCCCGCACCCTCACCCTGGCCCTGCATGGGGATCTGGATGTTACCCAAATTGACGAGCTGCCGCCGGGGCGCAAGCCCGTGCACACCCTGGTAGCCCGGCCAGGGGATCGCCTGCAGGTGATGCGGCTTATCGAGCGGGAAATTGCCCAAGGGCGGCAGGCTTACGTGGTGCTGCCTCTCATTGAGGAGTCGGAGAAGCTGGATCTCAAATCCGCCATCGAGGAACACCAGCGTCTGCAGGAAAAGGTCTTCCCCCAATTTCGGGTGGGCCTGCTGCACGGGCGCTTGACCAGTAGCGAGAAGGAAGCTGTCATTGCGGCCTTTCGCCGGCGGGAGCTGGATATTCTGGTCTCTACCACGGTGGTGGAGGTGGGGGTAGATGTGCCCAATGCCTCGGTGATGCTGGTGGAGCATGCGGAGCGCTTTGGGCTCTCCCAACTGCACCAACTGCGGGGGCGGGTAGGACGGGGATCTGACCAAGCCTACTGCATCCTGATGACAGGATCCAAAAGCGAGGAGGCCCTGCGGCGGCTGAAGGTGCTGGAGCAGTCCCACGACGGGTTTTTCATTGCCGAGATGGATCTGCGCTTCCGCGGCCCAGGGGAGGTGATGGGCACCCGCCAGTCGGGGCTGCCGGATTTTGCCCTGGCCAGTCTCATGGAGGATCAAGAGGTGCTGCAGCTGGCCCGCCAGGCGGCAGAGCAGCTTATTGTCCAAGACCCCGACCTGAAGCGCTGGCCCCCCTTAAGCCGCATACTGGAAGAGCGTCAGGCCCGTCTCTTGGGCCCTGGGTTGTTGACCTAAGCTAGGGGCAATTGGAGCATGACTCTAGTCAATAATAAGCTCAACTATACTGAAAATAATGTATAATATGTTCAGTACGGATTACTACCAGTTGATCTTTCTGTTTACTTTCGAGTCTGCCAACATGGTAGCCAAAGCAAAGCAGAAAATTGGTAGTAAGACGACACGGAAACTGCGCTTTGGGTATTCTACTCAAAGCTTTGCGGGGTACCGCCATTCTGTTTGGAAACAAACAGAATGCTATCGCTGCATAGTTGAACAGTGATGTTCAGCAGTGTTCAGCGTAAATGTATCAGCACTATGCCCTATACTCTCGAAGACTTAAAAGCCCACGGCCTTTCCCCGGCGGAATATCAACAGATCCAGCAGCAGCTGGGCCGGGATCCCAACCCCAACGAGCTGGCCATGTTTGGGGTGATGTGGTCAGAGCACTGCTGCTACAAAAACTCCCGCCCTCTGCTGAAAAACTTTCCCACCACCGGAGAGCGGGTAGTGGTGGGGCCGGGGGAAAATGCCGGCGTAGTGGATCTGGGGGAGGGGGATTGGCTGGCGTTTAAGATCGAGTCCCACAACCATCCTTCGGCAGTGGAGCCCTTCCAGGGGGCAGCTACCGGCGTGGGAGGGATCCTGCGGGATATCTTTACCCTGGGCGCCCGTCCCATTGCCCTGCTTAACTCGCTGCGCTTTGGGCCGCTGACCGATCCCCGCAACCGCCGCCTCATGGCCAGGGTGGTGGAAGGGATCGCCCACTACGGCAACTGTGTCGGGGTACCCACAGTGGGGGGAGAAGTGGCGGTGGATCCCTGCTACAGCGGCAATCCCTTGGTCAACGTCATGGCCTTGGGGCTGCTGGAGACCCCTACGGTTGTCAAATCTGCAGCCCAAGGGGTGGGAAATCCCGTTTTGTATGTAGGCTCCACTACAGGGCGGGATGGCATCCGCGGCGCCAGCTTTGCCAGCGCCGAGCTCAAGGAGGATGCGCAGCAGGATCGGCCGGCAGTGCAGGTGGGGGATCCCTTCCTGGGCAAGTGCCTCATCGAGGCCTGTCTGGAGGCCTTTGCCACGGGAGCCGTGGTGGCTGCCCAGGATATGGGGGCAGCCGGGATCACCTGCTCCACCGCGGAGATGGCCGCCAAGGGAGGGGTGGGGATCCGCTTTGACCTCGACCGAGTGCCGGCGCGGGAAAGCGGCATGGCTGCCTGGGAATACCTGCTCTCGGAATCCCAGGAGCGGATGCTGCTGGTGGTGCAAAAAGGCCGCGAGGCGGAGGTGATGGAGATCTTCCACCGCTGGGGTTTGCAAGCTAGTGTGGCCGGGGAAGTCATTGCCGAGCCGCTGGTGGAGATCTGGCACCAGGGATCCTGCGTGGTGCAGGTGCCGGTGCGGGCTTTGGCCGAAGACACCCCCGTCTATGTCCGTCCGGTGTTGCCAGAGCCGCCAGCCTACGTGCAGGCAGCGTGGCAATGGGATCCCGCCACTCTACCCCCTTGTGATTGCCAGGGGATCCACCTCGCTCAGGCAACGCTGGCATGGAAAGAGGTGCTGCTGCAGCTTTTGGCCAGCCCCACTCTGGCCAGCAAAGCCTGGATCTATCGCCAATACGACCACCAGGTGCAAAACAACACCGTCCTTTGGCCGGGCCAGGGAGATGCGGCGGTTATCCGCATCCGTTCCCAAAAGTTTGGCGTGGGCAAGGTGCCGCCCCTGCGAGCTTCCCGCAAGGCCATCGCTGCCACCCTGGATGGCAATGGCCGCTGGGTGTATTTGGATCCCTACGAGGGGGCCAAGGCAGCCGTGGCGGAAGCTGCCCGCAACCTCACCTGTGTGGGGGCCGATCCCCTAGCTGTTACCGATAACCTTAACTTTGGCAATCCCGAAAACCCGGTGGTGTACTGGCAGCTGGCCCTGGCCTGTCGGGGGATTGGAGATGCCTGCCGTGCCCTCGGTACGCCGGTAACGGGGGGAAACGTTTCTCTCTACAACGAGACCCTCACCCCACAGGGATCGCAGGCTATCTACCCTACCCCTGTCATTGGCATGGTGGGTCTTATTCCCGACTTGAAATGCATCTGTGGCCAGGGGTGGCAGCAAGCAGGGGATCTCATTTACCTCCTGGGATCCCAGGCCCTCACCAGCTTGGGGGGCAGCGAGTATTTGGCGGTCATCCACCAGCAAGTTACGGGCCGGCCCGCGCCAGTGGATCTGGAATTGGAAAAGCGGGTGCAAGCTGCCTGTCGCCATGGAATCCGCCAGGGCTGGGTGCGCTCTGCCCACGACTGCAGCGAGGGGGGATTGGCTGTGGCTTTGGCAGAAGCCTGCTTGAGCGGAGGCCGCGGCGCAACCCTCTCCCTGGCTCCTGGATCCTTGCGCTGGGATCAGGCCCTGTTTGGCGAGGGATCCAGCCGCATCCTGGTTTCTGTGGATCCGGCCCAGCGCTCTGCTTGGGAAGCCTACTTAGAAGCGCAGCTTGCCGGCCAGTGGCAGCTTTTGGGAGAGGTGGGATCCCCTGCGGATCCCCTGCTCTTAAGGACGGCAGAAGAGGATCCCTTACTGGTGGTGTCTTTGGCAGCCATGCAGGCCGCCTACCACGGTGCCTTTTCAGACTAGCTGAGCCTCGGTTGGGAAACCGTTTTCTGCGCCCAGCTCCCTTCTCCCTTGGGGAGAGGGGCCAGAGGTTGGAGAGGACAACATCCTTAGGGGGATTTTTCCTCACACAAATTGGCCTGGATCACCTCTCGATATTGGGACTTGGGCTTAACGCCCACCAACTGGGCCACCAGCGTCTTGTTTTTGAAAAATTGCACCGTCGGGGTGCCCGCCACCCCCCCTGCCTCTGCAATCTCCGGATCTTTCTCGATGTCGATCTCCACCACGTGCAGCTTGTCCGAGAACTCATCGATGATCTTGTTCAAGATCGGCTTGAGGGCATGACAAGGGGCACAGGTGGGGGCGGTGTACTTGACCATGAGCAGGCGATCGCTTTCGTGGTAGAGTCGCCGCAGGGCATAGCTCCCCTCATGGCAAGTCTTGCTGAAGTCTAAGTCATCCTGTCCATTCTCCTCAAAGCTGGCCTCCTCAACAGCAGGATCCCCAGCAGACTCTGCCGCAGAAGTCGCAGCAGGGCTGGGTTCAGGATGGCTTTGGGGAAGGACGTGATACTCCTGGGCCAAGCCGTGTTCCGAGAGCCAGCGCTCTGCCAACATGGCCGCCATACAGCCAGTGCCGGCAGCGGTAATCGCCTGACGAAACTCGTGATCCTGCACGTCGCCGGCGGCAAACACCCCCTCCACACTGGTGGCCACGGATCCCGGGCGGGTGACGATGTAGCCGACTTCATCCAGTTCCAGTTGTCCTTTGAACAAGTCGGTGTTGGGCTTGTGGCCAATGGCATAAAATAGGCCACCCACTGACATCTCGCGTATTTCGCCGGTTTGGTTGTTCCGCACTTTCACCCCGGTCAGGCGCAGGCCGTCGCCCATCACTTCCACCGCCTCGGTGTTCCAGTGCACAGTGATCTTGGGGTTGTTGAGAACACGATCCTGCATGGCCTTGCTGGCCCGCATTTTGTCGCTGCGCACCAGCATGTGCACGTGGGATCCAAACTTGGTCAGGTAGGTGGCCTCCTCACAGGCAGTATCGCCGCCGCCGATCACCACCAATTCCACCCCTCTGAACATGGGCATAGCCCCATCGCAGACAGCACAAGCTGACATGCCCCGGTTCCAGTAGGTCTCCTCCCCCGGCAGGTGTAGGCGCTTGGCTGTGGCCCCGGTGGCGATGATCAGGCTGTGGGTGCGCAATTCCCGCTCGTCAGAACGGACGACAAAGGGCCGCTGGCTTAAATCCACAAAGGTGACATCTTCGGTGTAAAGTTCTGCCCCCCACCGCTGCGCTTGAGCCCGCATGTTCTTCATCAGTTGGGGGCCGGTGATGCCCTCGGGAAAGCCCGGAAAGTTTTCCACCTCGGTGGTGGTCATCAGTTGCCCGCCCGGGATCCCGCCCGCCTGGAACCCCTCAAACACAACCGGCTTCAGGTTGGCACGCCCAGCGTAAATGGCTGCTGTAAACCCAGCAGGGCCGGAGCCGATAATCACCACATTCTCAACCCGACTTTGCTCTGTCATCCGATGTCTCTCCTTCTGCAACAGGACTAAAAGTCAAACTCATAACGACTACGCTTTAGCTTAACACCCTTTGGCAAACCGGGCGAGCTGGGGGCCTGCTGATCCTAATTTTCGCTCGCCTCAGGCAACCGGGGCAGGGTTTTGCCCGCCCCATCCGGTTATTTCTGCCCAGAGGTTGGCAGGGTGGCGGCCATTGCTCAAGTTCTGGATCCCCAACACCCCATCTGGATTGACCAAAACCAACAGGGAAAGGGGAGCGACTCCGATGAGCGAAAAAGCGGTGTCCGAGATAGCCAGCAAGTGGGTCAGAAGGCCAGGCTCAAAGCAATTTTGTATCAGAAACTACAAAATGCCCGTGTTGGCCTTTCTAGGATGAGTGAGCGTTTTTGGCCTGTCTGGGTCGAAGCGTGGGGATCACCTGCTGGGATCCCATTTGTTTCAGCCACAGTTCCCCCAGTCTTAACCGCAACCCAATCAGGAGAGAGTAATGGCATCCACGCCCCAAGAAGTGCTTCAGATGATCCAGGACAACAACGTCCAGATAGTGGATCTCAAGTTTGTGGATATCTTTGGCACCTGGCAGCATGTTTCCTTCCACACCTCGATGATCAAGGAAGAAACCTTCACCGAGGGGCTTCCCTTTGACGGATCCAGTATCCGGGGCTGGAAAGCGATCAACGAGTCGGACATGTACATGGTGCCGGATCCCAAGACGGCTTGGATCGATCCCTTTCTGGAGGTGCCCACCCTCAGCATAACTTGCAGCATTGTTGAGCCGCGCACCGGCCAGCCTTATAGCCGTTGTCCCCGCAGCCTTGCCGCCCGTGCCGTTGCCTATCTGCAATCGACGGGCATTGCCGATACTGCCTACTTCGGGCCGGAGGCAGAGTTTTTCATCTTTGAGGATGTTCGTTTCGACCAAACCCAAAACTCGGCCTACTACTTCGTGGATTCCATCGAAGGTCGCTGGAACTCGGGCCGCGAGGAGAAAGGTGGCAACCTGGGCTACAAGCCTCGCTACAAAGAGGGCTATTTCCCGGCCCCGCCCACCGATGCCCATCAAAACATCCGCACCGAGATGCTGCTGACCATGGGCAAGTTGGGGGTGCCCATCGAGAAGCATCACCACGAGGTGGCTACCGGCGGGCAAGGGGAGTTGGGCTATCGCTTTGCCGATCTGATCACGGCTGCCGACTACATGATGGTTTACAAATACGTGCTCCGGAACGTGGCCCGCAAGCACGGCAAAACCGTCACCTTCATGCCCAAGCCCCTGTTTAACGACAACGGCACCGGCATGCACACCCACCAGTCCCTCTGGAAGGATGGCCAGCCTTTGTTCTATAGCGAAGGCACCTATGCCAACCTGAGCGAGACAGCTCTCTACTACATCGGTGGCCTGCTCAAGCATGCCCCGGCAATCCTGGCCTTCACCAACCCCACCACCAACTCCTACAAGCGCTTGGTGCCCGGCTTCGAGGCGCCGGTGAACCTGGCTTACTCCCAGGGCAACCGTTCCGCCGCCATTCGCATTCCCGTGACCGGCAACAATCCCAAGGCCAAGCGTCTGGAGTTCCGCTGCCCGGATGCCACCTGCAACCCCTACATCGCCTTTTCGGCCATGTTGATGGCTGGCCTGGACGGGATCAAGAATAAGATCCACCCCGGCGAGCCTCTGGACAAAGATATCTACGATCTGGAGCCGGAAGAGCTGGCCAAGATCCCTTCCACGCCTGGATCCCTGCTGGATGCCCTGGAAAACCTGCAGAAGGATCATGCCTTCTTGCTGGAGGGAGGCGTCTTCACCGAAGATCTGATCCAGACCTACATCGAGTACAAGATCGACAACGAGATCAACCCCATGAATCTGCGGCCTCACCCCTACGAGTTCGCCCTTTACTTCGACGCCTAAGCGGTGTGGCCGATTCTGCAGCGGGATCCCATCAGGGATCCCGTTTTTTTCCGAGGAAATAGCACCCCTCAATTGTGGATCCCTTGGGCAACTTAGCTACTTTTGGTCAACAGCACCTCGTGCCAGCGTTGAAGCGTCCTGTGCCGTCCATCGACCTGAGGAAGCTCAACCCAGAAACCAAAAGGGGATCCCCACCGGGATCCCTTCTCGCTGAGCTCATGCCAGAGCATCAACAGTTACGGGCAGATCAGCTCATGCTGACACGGCTACGGTCGTAGTTGAGCCGAAAGGTGGGATGCACTTTTCCTTGGATGCGGTTCCAGAAGTTGCGCACGTTGACATGCAGGCCAATCTGCTCTGTACCGCGGAGCAGCATGGATTGCTGGCGAATCCGAATCAAGCGTTGATGGCTCATCATCAAGCGGCGAGACAGCTCATCCAAGACATGAGAACGGCCATTGGCAGCCACCGGGGCAGATGCCTCTGCCGTCTGAACGGGTTGAGCCGGCCCTTCGGCCGCCTTGAGATGATGAGCAACACCCCGATAGAGCAGGTCAAGGTTGGTGGGCAAAACCACCGGCTTGCTCAGGTGGCGGAACCGCCAGTCCAGCCCCCGGTAACGACCCCCCACTTTGCCGGGAGAAACCGCTGCAGTTGCAGAAGAGGGGGTGTAATCGACGCCACGGTAAAAGAGTGCCATGATCTTCGCCTCCAAATGAGTTGAGTTTTCATCCGTTCGCCTTCTCCCAAGAGAAGCCCCACGGTTACCAGAAGAGTTGAGGCGCGTTCCTTCGGGATCTCTCCCTACTTCCGTCCTCTGGCCGTGATGTCGCTCTACCTACATTAACGAGCCGCCCAGCACGCGAGAGGATGAACGATTTCTATCTACATTCTGTATTATAAGCTACGGTTTTGAGGTATTGCCAGCAACTTTTAACAAAAATTTCCACTGAGTTTCTGGCCAGCTTCCTCTAATCGGGACTAGTCAGCCGGGATCCCTGGGGGAAGTAAGGTGCAGGGCTTGGGGCCAGGTTCTCCACTCTGTCCGAGATGCCAGAGGAAGCATTATCGTGGAAGAATCCTCAGGATTGGCTACAAAAGTTCACATTCCTTGGTGGGTGCCCTGTGCAGGAAGACTTTCGTCTGATTTTGGACATTGTGACGGTATTGGCGGCAGCGGCAGCAGGTGGATTCTTGGCCTCACTGCTGAGGCAGCCGGTGTTGCTGGGCTACTTATTAGCCGGGATCTTAGTGGGGCCCACCGGGCTGGGGTGGATCAAAGAGTTGGTTCAGGTGGAAACCCTGGCTCAATTTGGGGTGACCTTTTTGCTGTTCACCTTGGGGGTGGAGTTTTCCCTGAAAGAATTGCGCAAAGTGCGGGGGATCGCCTTTGGCGGAGGCATTTTGCAAATTGGCCTGACGATTTTGATCACGGCGGTGCTGGCGGTGGTCAGCGGCTGGTTGACGCCGGTGCAAGGGATCTTTTTAGGGGCCGTACTCTCCTTGTCTTCCACGGCGGTGGTGCTCAAAAGCCTCACCGAGACCAACCAGATGGACACTCCCCAAGCCCAAGCCATGTTGGGGATCCTGATTGTGCAGGACTTGGCGGTGGGGCTGATGCTGGCGGTGTTGCCGGCTTTGGATTGTCCCTTGCCGGAGCTGGCGGGATCCCTGGCCAGGGCCTTGGCAGAAATCGGCTTGGTGGGGCTGGGGGCGGTGGTAGGCGGGATTTGGCTGGTTCCCGGTTTCCTGCGTCTGCTGGCTCAGCAGGAGAGCAAAGAGGTGTTTCTGCTGGGGGTGATCAGCCTCTGCGTGGGGATTGCCCTGTTGACGGAGCGGCTGGGCATTTCCAGCGAGATTGGGGCCTTCATTGCCGGGCTGATGATCTCGGAGGTGGAATACGCCGACCAAACCCTGGACTATGTGGAGCCTTTGCGGGATGTGTTTGCCGCTCTCTTTTTTGCGGCCATCGGCATGCTCATCGATCCCAGCTTTATCCTCGGCCATCTGTTGCTGATCCTGGGGCTGGTGGGGCTGGTGATGGTGGGCAAGTTTTGCATCGTGGCTCCCTTGGCGCGGCTGTTTGGCTACACTCTGCCGGCAGCGGTGGTGGTGGGGCTGGGCTTATCGCAAATCGGCGAATTTTCCTTTGTGCTGGCCAGCGAGGGGCAGGCGTTGGGGTTGGTGTCGCGACAGATCTATTTGTTGATTGTCAGCACTACAGCCGTTACCCTTCTGCTCACCCCCTTTCTGCTGAGGGGCGCTCCTCGACTGTTTTCCGGGCTACACGGGATCCCCTTCTTGGCCCGTTGGTTGGAATTGGGCGAGCGGCCTCGTGCTCTGGCCCCTGAGGCTCCTCAACAGGGGCATGTGGTGGTGTGCGGCTATGGGCAGGTGGGGCAAGATATTGTGCGCATTCTGGAAGCCCGTCGTCACCCCCTCTTGGTTATCGATCAGTCAGAACGGGTGATCCAACACCTGCGTTCCCGTGGGATCCCTTACCTCTACGGAAATGCGGCCAGCCCGTTGGTGCTGGAGAAAGCTTGCCTGCCCCAGGCCCGCGCCCTGGTTATTGCTCTGCCGGATCGCATGAGCATCCGCCTCTGCCTGAAACGAGCTCTGGAGTTGGCGCCGCAATTGGATGTGGTGGTGCGAGCTACCGACAAGGAAGACATCGAACAGCTCTATCAGTTGGGGGCCAGAGAAGTCGTCCACCCCGAATTTGAGGCCAGCCTGGGGCTGTGCAGCCATGTGTTGCTGGAGTTGGGAGAACCCCCAGACATCATTCAGCAGGAGATCCTGGCCATTCGCAGCAGCCACTACCGCGATCTGCGCCCTCTCCACCCCAGTTGTCTGATCCCCGCGCCTGTCAGTTGGCTGACACCGCCGGCCCCACCTTCCTCTCCCCCCCTCCCCGCCAATGCCAACGGCAGCCACGACAGCCACCCACCTGAGTCTGTGCTGGTCTGGTGGGAACGCTGGCAGCGGCCTGTTCAACCCGAATGGGCAGGGATCCCTGGCTCTGCCGAGTAGAGATTTGCACCTCAATCTTCGTAGTATCCTGCAAACTGGAGGTGTGGCCACTGCAAGTTGCAAGCCTCGGGACAGTTCCCCCGCTGCCTTTGCGGATGGAGACGCTGGGAGGTTTTCCAGAGGCAACGGAAAGGGTCCTCGGCGTTGCTCGGCACTCTGGGGGGAGGGGTGCCCCATCTGGTTCTGGCCTAGGTTGCCATGCCGACCGTTAACTATCTGCGCATCAGCTTGATCGATCGCTGCAATTTCCGCTGCCAGTACTGCATGCCTGACGAGGCGGAGTTGACGTGGCTGCAAGCCCCAGAGCGTTTAACGGATGAGGAAATCCTCACGTTGGTTCGAGAGGTGTTTTTGCCGTTGGGGATCGATTGCTTTCGCCTCACCGGCGGCGAACCCCTGCTCAGGCCGGGGCTGGAGCACCTCATCCGGGCTCTATGCAGCCTGCCTGGGGTGAGAGATGTGGCCCTTACCACCAACGGCTTCAACCTCAGCCAAAAAGCTCAACTCCTCTATGAAGCGGGGTTGCGCCGCATCAACATCAGCTTTGATTCCCTCAACCCCGAGACCTTTCGACTGATCACGGGGCGGGATCGCTGGCGGCAGGTCTGGGCCGGGATCCAAGTTGCCCACCAAGTGGGGTTTGATCCCCTCAAGTTGAATGTGGTGGTGATCCCTGGGCTCAACGAATCGGAAGTGGAAGATCTGGCTGCCCTTACCCTGGAGCGGCAATGGCATGTGCGCTTCATCGAGTTTATGCCCATCGGCAATGCTGCCCTCTTCCAGCAGGCCGGCTGGGTGGAGTCTGAGGTGCTGCGACAGCGAATTCGCGCTCGCTTTGGCCTGGAACCTGGGTTTGTGGCCGGCAATGGGCCGGCGGATGTGTTTCGAATCCCGGGGGCAAAAGGCACCTTGGGCTTTATCAGCCAGATGTCGGAGTGCTTTTGTGATCGATGCAACCGCATGCGGCTATCCAGCGACGGTTGGCTGCGCCCTTGCCTGCTCAACGAATCCGGCCAAATCAACCTGCGGGATCCGCTGCGAGCTGGGATCCCTGCCGAAAGGCTAAGACAGCAGGTGCGAGAACTGCTGGACATCAAGCCGGACATCAACTTCAAAGGACGGGATACCGGCAGCCAGGGATCCTACCGGCGCACCATGTCTCAGATTGGCGGCTAGCGGGGATAAGGGATCCGCAAAAGCTGGTTGACCGGTGGGTGGGCCACCTGCAACTGTTTCCCATCCGGCCACTGGATCTGGATTTCCTTGACCCCTGTTTCGGATCCCAGGCCAAAGTGGGCCACCGGCTCCATCTGACAGAGGTAGCCGCTGCCGGCGTCGATGGCCTGGATCTGGGTACGGGTGGAGGTGAGCAGCCTTACCAACGCGCCGCGGGCCGGGGCTCCCTGGCGGGTGAGGGGCAGAACTCTCAGCCAGTTGTTGGCATTGGCCTGAGGGCGATAGAAGCTGAGAGGCTGGGCGCCAGACTCCCCATGGGCAATCAACAATTCCAGACGACCATCCCCATCCACATCGGCCACTGCTGCTCCTGTCCCCAATCCCTGCGGCTCGGCAGCATCTCCAATGTCAATGGCTTGCCAACGGCCTGAGCGCCATGCAAACAGACGGTTGGGCTCGCCGATGTTGTTGAAAAACAGCTCTGGGTAGCCGTCGTTGTCGAAGTCGGCAGCAATGACCGTGCGAATGCGAGAGGGCCTGGCCAGCTCAGGGGGGGCTACATCCTTAAAAAAACCGCTGGGGGTCTGGATCCAGAGGCGATGGGGGCCTTCCCAGTTGCCATAGAGCAAATCCAGCCGTCCATCCCCATCCAGATCCACCGCTGCCACGCCGCGCCCATGCTCGTCGGGATCTGCTAGGCCCACCTCAGCGGCAATCTCTTCAAAGGTGCCATCTCCCCGGTTGCGAAACAGAAAGTTAGGTCCCTGCTCATTGACGGCAAAAATGTCCATCCGCTGCGAGACCAAGGGCACGGCCACCAACCCCCGCCCGCCCGTCACCCGATTGAGTCTCGCTTCTGGCGCCACATCGGCGATCATTTGGTTAGGGCCCAACTCGTAGAGGCGCATAGGGCCGCCGTAGTTGGCTACGAAAAATCCATAGCTCCCCTGGCCAAGACGATCCACACAAGCTACAGAGCGACCTGCGGTCAAGTTGAGGGCATCTTGGTTTTGCGGCAGGGAGAACAGGTCCACCCAGGCGGATCCCTGCCAGTCGAAGAGGCGATCCCCAAAGCGCTTGCGCCCGCCGAAGGTATCGGTGTTCAAGACATAAAGTTCTTCCTGCCCGTCCCCGTCAAAGTCGGCGGCAGCCACCCCAATTGCCATGCGCCCTGCATCGGCCAGGGTGTCGTCTGCTTGATCCACCAGGGTTTGCCCATCCCACTTCAAGACTCGATTGGAGCCGCGGAACCCGCACACAAACAGCTCAAAGGCCCCATCCCGATCCAAATCGCAAGCGGCAACCCCGTAGAAAAGGGCAGGTGGGTTAAAGCGGATCTGCGAGCTGCAATCTTGGAACATGGGGATCCCATCGGAGAACAATAGGAACTGGTGGAGCTTCCAGCTCTGATGGTATGCTGGATCTTCGCTGGAACTTCCCTTTCAACCATGCCACGCATCAAATCTGCCATCAAGCGCGTTCAGATCGCAGAGCGGAATCGGCTGCGCAATAAAGCCACCAAAGCCATGGTGCGCGCTCTGATGAAGAAAGTGATCTCCCTCTCGGCTGCCTACGCTGCCAACCCACAGCAAGAAACTCTGCAGGAAATCCAGGCGGCTATGAGTGCTGCTTTCAGCCGCATTGATAAAGCTGCCAAAACCGGCGTTCTGCACAAAAACACAGCCGCTCGTCGTAAGGCTCGGCTGGCCCGGATTGTGAAGCTGTCTGTGGCTTCCTCGGAAAAATCCCAGGCTGAGGCTTTGGTTGAGCATGGTTGAATTCTCCTGCTGCTTTGGAAGTGGTGCTTGTGCGGGATTTCAGCCGCACGCAAACGAGATTTTGCCTCGGTGCCGGCAGGGATCCCAAGTAGCAGCCAAAACCTAATCTTGAGTATCCAACCTGCGCACCAACCAGCGCCGCAGCGGATGCCACACCGGCAAGGACAGGATCCAGCGGGATTGCTGCTCCAGCATGAGACGCTCCACCGGATACAGGCCGAACAGCTCATAGCGGCTTTGGGCAATCAGGATCCCCATCGTGAAGCTGACACAGAGCAATAACCCCAAGGTGGGCCATCCTGGGCGGTGAAACAGGGCATATCGCAGGCCTGCCCAGGTGAAGTAATCCCACAAGCGGGCTATATCCGCTCGCAAAGCCCAGAGACTGGGGATCCCGACCACCAGCCACAACAGGCCCAGAAAGATGAAGCTACCGCCGTGGTAGAGGCGCAACAGGCGCTTGGCTGCCGGAGACAGGGATTGAGTGCCAGAGGCAGCTTTCTTTTCCGCAGCTGAGCCAGGATCAGGGAGCAAGGGCATGGGGATCCCAATTTTCGACACCTCAACACCCATTTTGGACTTATCTCCGACGCAATAACTCGGTTGCATGGGATCCTCGAACTCAAACGAGTACTTTTCTGCTTTCGGCTCGCCCATTTTAAGGGATCGATGCACAGGGAGCCCAGTTGTGGCTCTCCCGCTGCACAGCGCCATCCAAAAAGGCACTGATCAAAGCATCTGCTCAAAGCATCTGCCGTCTGCAAGTCTTCCTTATCCGTACAGTCAAGTTTCCTGAGAGACGCCCAGACGTCCCGTTCCAAGAGCTTGGCAGACGATCTCTTTGACGTTCATATCCTGAGCGAAAACCAACATTCCCATGGTGAAGGGATCCCGCCCTGGCTCCCCAAGGCAAACCGCGCAATTTGCCCAAGCAACACTGCGGAAATCCAAGCCAGAGGCAGGTGGGCAGGGTTGGGGATTGGGAACTTGGTCGGGGATATAATGGCTCTGCATCCTTTTCTTCGGCCTTGCTAGCTCAATGGATAGAGCACCGACCTTCTAAGTCGATGGTTGCAGGTTCGAGTCCTGCGCAAGGCGCTGGCCTTGCCCTCTAAGCCTTGCTTGGGGTTTCCGACAAGCTGACCTGATGGGGGCACCACATCTGAACCATCACCTGCCGAGAGTGGCTTTCTACCCGCAGGGATCCCTGCAGCAGCTCCACTGCCTTTTGAACCAGCGATAGACCCAAGCCCGTTCCCCCGGCGTTGCGGCAATCCAACTGGGGGAGGCGATAGAACTTTTCAAAAAGGCGGGGCAACGCTTCTGCAGGAATTTCCGCCCCTGTATTGCGCACCGTGATCAGCCAGCCGGGACGGCCATTGGAGTTAGCCTGGCTCACACTTAAATAGATGCTTTCCCCAGTGGGGGTGTACTTACACGCATTGTTTAAAAGCTCGCTGACCACCCGCGACAAGAGGCTCTCATCCGTGCAGAGGGGCCAAAGGTCGGGATCCCATTCCACCTGAAACTGTTGGCCCTGTTGGGCAGCTCGCAGCCGGAAGGGCTCGCAAAGATTGGGGATCCACTCCTGGGGAGATAAACAGGTAAGTCTGAGGGCTTTGTTTCCGGACTCGATGGCTTGCAATTCCAATAAGTCGTTGATCAACTCCAGCTCGCGGTTGGTCTCCATCTCCAAAATCTGCAAGTAGCGCCTTTCCCGCTCGGTTAGGTTGGCTTTGGATAAAAACCCAATGGCCAGCTTCATGTTGGTGAGAGGTGTGCGCATTTCGTGGGAGACCATGTGCAGAAACTCATCTTTGAGTTGGTTGAGCTCCTGCAACTGTTGCACCTGACGCTGGATCGTTTGATAAAGACGTGCTTGGCGAATGGCGATGGCACATTGGCCGGCTACCCGTTGGATAAGCCGTTGTTCCCGCTCGGTAAATATCTGCTCTGGCGGACGGGATCCACAAATATTCCCCAAAACAAGCAGTTCCTCGTCTTGCCCTGCCAGATCCCTTTTTTCACAGATGGGGGCGACGATCAGGGTACAGCGGTCATGGTTGGGCCAGCAGGGGTGATGGAGATTGCTGAAGTGGCAAAGCTGTCCGCGCTGGAGCTGACGAAGCACATCGGCAAAATCTGCAAACGGGATCTCCAGGGGAAAGCGCCGGATCCCTTCTCCGGCCAAATAGTCCACCGCCAAAACGCTGACCTGCCGCTCTGGGCCATGGAGGGCAATGGTGCAATTGGATAGGTTCAAGCTGAGGGCCAGTTCTCGGGCTACCGTTTCCAAGATTTTTTGTTCGTCCAAAGTGGAGCGAATTTCTTCGGTGATGAGCTGGAGTAGCGCTTCGTCGTTGTAAGCTTGTTCGAGCTCTGCATTGCACACCCGCACTTGGTAATCCAATTCAGCATTGGTCTGTTGCAGCTTTTGATAAAGCTCTGCCTGCTGAATGGCCACCGCCAGGTGATCCCCAATGGCCTTGGCCAACTCGATCTCATCGGTTTGCCAATCCGGATCTGAAGTCAGGCGCCGCAGCGATAGCCCGCCCCACATTTGTTCCTGACAAGCCACCGGGATCACCAGCCAAGGGCCCAGTTGGTATTCTCGCTTCTCATAAATGGCAAAGGGATCGGCAATCTGCTCCGGATCCTGGACATGAAAAATTTGCAGCCGTTTCAAATGATCGAAAACCATAAAATCCCTGCTATCCGGCAGTCGCAGGTTCAGATTGTTGGGCAAATTAGGAAATCGGCTATGGCTGGCAATGCCCAACCACACGGCCTCAGCGGGCAGGTACTGATAAAGGGTAACTCGTGCTGCCTGCAACACTGCCCCCACTTCCCGCACCGCCACATCAAATAGGGTGGGTAAGTCCAGAGAGGTGTTGATGGCCTGAATGAGCTGGCTGAACAGCCTTTCTCGCTGCAATTGCCGCTGCAGCTTCAGCTCGGCTTGCTTACGAGGGGTGATGTTTCTAATGATCATCAGCACTTGATCTTCCCCATAGGGGACGATGCGAGCCTGCCGATATTGGGGCTGAGGGGATCCCTCTGGGCAGGGGTATTCGATCTCTTGAGCTTGCCGGGTTGCCAAGGCCAGCTCCAGATGCTCGCGAATGGCTTGGGCTATGGGTTCCGCCCCACCGGTGCAACCGGTATCAGGAAACAGCTCTTCAGGAGTTTTGCCCAGGTAGTAGGCAGGGGGATGGGGGACAGAAAAATAGCTGGGCGGCTTGAACTCCAGACAGCGGCCCTGGCGATCCAGACAAAGCAGCATGTCGGGCAGAGCTTCCAGGATCTGGCGATGGCGACACTCCCGCTCAGCCAAGGTGGCCTCTAGTTGCTTGCGCTCGCTGATATCCAGGGTCACGCCGACAATCTCGCCGGGATCCCCTTTCGGCCCCAGCAGGACAACCCCCTGGGAAAGCTGCCAGCGCATCTGGCCGTCGGCCTGGTAAACCCGATATTCCACCGAAAAGTTGGGATCCCCCTCTACCGCCCTGGGCCCAGCCGTCTGCAAAGCTTCTTTCACCCTTTGGCGATCTTCCGGGTGAACGTGCTGCAAAAACACTTCCAGGGTGAAATCTTGGCCGGGATCCAGCCCGTATTTGGCCTTGCACTGGGGAGAAGCACTCAACTCCCAGGTGCACAGATCCAGTTGCCAATAGCCCAGTTGGGTGGCTTCTAAGGCCAAATAGAGATGCTCCGGATAAAAGCTGCCGTCTCCTGGCCGCACCGGCACCAGGCGGTATCGAGTTGAAGCCATCTCCCTCACCAGACGGTTAATTTGCCGCAAGCCCTGCCTCATTGTGGACGATTTTCAGGAGACGTGAGGGATCCTACTATTCGAATTGCCAGAAATTCCTAACCTTAAGCATGGCTTCAGAATGACTTTGGAAATGTATTCTTTGACACCAACCCTTCAGCCTGAGCTAGGCTTCAAACCCACGGGGAGAAGGCTACCCTGCTGATGCGACCGGGGAACTCTGGGCCGGGCTTGTGGGAAGGGGGGGTGCCTCTGCTATAGTGATGGTCGGTTGCGTTTCGGATCCCAAGCAGTGGGATCCCCCTGGCAGGTAGGGTCGGGGCAGGTTTCGAGACATTTTTGCGTTTTCGGGAGAGGTCGACGTTGGGTTGTGCCTTCTCGGTGTGAGCTTGCCCTTAGCCTGCGTGAAGCGTTTCTTCTTTTTTATGCTTTCCTGTGCAACGTTAAGCCTGACGTTTAATCACAGAAAACTTCTCCTGCTCTCGAGTTTGGGTTTATCTGTAGTAAGACCTGTATTCAGATTTTCCCGATGGGTTGACGGTTTCCTGTTCGCCCTGGCGCGGCTTCTCAAGGTGCCGTTGCCCTCTTCATTTGGTTAGCGGACGGGGAAACAGAAGATTGCTAGATCTGGACAATTAGCAGGGCCGAGGTTGTCTTCACTTCCTTGGGCTTTGGCTTAAGTTTTCCTTTCCCCGGGTATCTCTTGCAAAGTTGCCCGATGTTGGCGATGGCAACAGGATAGTCTGTTTAGCCTGCTGTTAGGTTTTCTGGATTCTCTGAGTTGGGTTGATGGGCTGGCCCGCGGCATGGCGAGCGAAGGGATCCCTTTGACCTTTCTCAGCAGACTTCTCCCTATTTTTTCCTAGCTCAACTCAATCATTTTCCAACCGAAGAATTCAAGGTTATTGCTGTGGTTTGTAAAGTTTCTCCCAGTTTGGATCGACATAGCCAGTCGAGTGAATCTGCTTTGCTTGGCCAGGCTTCATTGCCCCAAGGCCACCCCTTGGATCCCCTTAGCGCCGAGGAAATGCGGCAGGTGGTGCAGATCCTGCGCCGGCAACGGCCCCTCAGTTCTCAGGGGCGCTTTGTAACCATCCAGCTACAAGAGCCGGAGCGGCCTTGGATGGAAACTTGGCAGCCGGGGCAGCCGTGGGATCGGCAGGCTTTCGTGGTGCTGTTGGATCCGGCCAGTGGCAACACCTACGAAGCGGTGGTCTCTCTGTCAACACAGCAGGTGCGCTCTTGGCAGCTCATTGCGGGCGTGCAGCCCCCCCTGTTGGATGATGAGGTGTACGCCTGCGACCGCCTGCTCAAGGAGGATCCCCAGTTTTTAGCGGCTTTGCAGCGCCGAGGCATTGCCGATGTGGATTTGGTGATGGTGGACTACTGGACGGTGGGCTACTTTGGGATCCCGGAAGAAGAAGGGCGGCGGCTGGTGCGAGGCTTTTGTTTCCTACGTACTTCCCCTTGCGACAACGGCTATGCCCGCCCCATCGAGGGGCTCTACCCCTGGATTGACCTCAACCGCATGCAAGTTGTCAAGGTGGAGGATCGGGGTCTGTGGCCCTTGCCGCCGGAGTCCGGTAACTTCGACGAGCTGTTTTTCAAAGATTTTCGCCAAGACTTGAAGCCGCTAGAAATCACTCAGCCTCAAGGGGTGAGCTTCCAGGTGGACGGCCACCACATCCGCTGGCAGAAGTGGGATCTGCGCATCAGCTTTAACCCGCGAGAGGGGCTCGTCCTCCACCAGGTGAGCTACGAGGATCAAGGCCGCCTTCGCCCCATTCTCTACCGCGCCTCGGTAGCCGAGATGGTGGTACCCTACGGGGATCCGCGGGATCCCCACTGTCGCAAAAATGCCTTTGATGTGGGGGAATACGGCATTGGCATGCAGGCCAATTCCCTGCAGCTGGGCTGCGACTGCTTGGGAGAGATCTACTACTTCGATGCCTGGCTGCCCACCAACAGCGGTGAGCCCATGCTTTTGAAAAATGCCGTCTGTATGCACGAGGAGGACTTTGGGGTGCTCTGGAAGCACACCGACTGGCGCACGGAACGGGCGCAGGTGCGGCGCTCGCGGCGGTTGGTGCTTTCCTTTTTCACCACCATTGGCAACTACGACTACGGCTTTTTCTGGTACTTCTACCAGGATGGCACGCTGGAGTTTGAAGCCAAGCTCACCGGCATCATCAACACTTGCGCCACGTTGCCGGGGGAAGAGCCGGAGTTTGGCGTCTTGGTGGCACCCCAATTGTCTGGCCTCAACCACCAGCACTTTTTCACTGTCCGCCTCGATATGGCGGTGGATGGGCCGTGCAACTCCCTCTATGAAGTGCATGCAGAACCTCTGCCTCTGGGGCCGGATAACCCTCACGGCAACGCCTTTCGCGCCCGCTCCACCCTGCTCAAAACCGAGCAGGAGGCTAAGCAAACGGTGGATCCCTTGCGGGGCCGCTATTGGAAGATTGTCAACCCCAATCGCCACAACCGCCTGGGACAGCCGGTGGCCTACAAACTGATGCCGGGGGAAAACGTCCAGCTTTTGGCCCACCCCGACTCTTGGCTGTACCGACGGGCAGGATACCTGGCCCACCACCTCTGGGCCACGCCCTACCATCCCGGCGAGAAGTTCCCAGCAGGGGACTACCCCAACCAACACCCCGGTGGCGAAGGGCTGGTGCAATGGACGCAAGCGAACCGATCCCTGGAAAACACCCGCCTGGTGCTCTGGTATAGCTTTGGCTGCAATCACTTCCCCCGCACCGAGGACTGGCCAGTGATGCCGGCTAGCTACATCGGCTTTATGCTCAAGCCCCTGGGCTTCTTTGAGTGCAACCCAGCTCTGGATGTGCCTCCTCCCCCGCCGAAGACCAAAGGCTGCTGCAGCTTTATTGACTACCCCCCTGCCTAGAGGGCGAGGATTCTTTCAAGTGCGAACAGCTTGGGCGCGACAGGAGTGAGAGGGGAGGCACTCTTCGCCCACGGGGCTTGAGACCTGGTTTCTGGGTCACCGTAGCAGGTGCCTTCCATTGCTCAGCCCCGGTCTTTGGTGCTGGGCAAAAGCTCTGCTCAGATCTGCTCAGATTGAGAGTTCACAAGCTGCTGCGAATCACAAACGAGTAGTTGCTGCCCGGTTCCAGCAGATAGTCGGATTTTTCCAGAAAGCGGCTCAAGGGCTCGCAAATCAAAGCTCGCCCCACAGAAGGCTCCACTCTGAGTTCCCCGGCCCGAAAGCGCCAGCAAAAGCGCCAAACCCAACCATTGGCATTGACTTCCCCCTCAATGGCACCCTCTTGCCAAGAGCGGCGGGTAATTTGGATGTGGGCAGTGGTCTGAGGCAGTCGGCTCATCCGGCATCTCCCGACGGGATCCCTTGTAGGGTAGCGCGTGGCTCCCTCGCTGCCGCCAGCAGATCCAGCATGGGGAGTGAGGTATCAGAAGCTCAACCCATTGAGTGAAAGGGATCCCCTAAATAGGGTCAGTTCTTTTGATTTTCTTGATTTTCTGAGAGCGGCTGCAACAAACCCCCCAGGGTAGGGGGGCTGTTTCCTGGGCTCCTGCTGTAGGAAAAGCTGGCCAGAAGCTAGCGAGCGGCAGTTGCAAGGGTCTTCGAGGATTTTTTCTCTGGCTTTTCAGCCGCAACCTCTGCTAACAAAGCTCGCAGGCTGGGAAAAAGGAAGTGGTTCTCCTCGACATATTGCGCGCCGAACAACCCCTTCTCCGCCCAGAAAAACCGATCAACTGTATGTTCATTTCGTCGCACCAAAATAAGTGCGGGGGGCTGAATAGACTTTTCCTGAATATATTTTCGAGCAGCGGTTACAGACTTCTCTTCACCACTGTCCAAATTAAATTGAGGAATGTGATCTAAAATTTTGCGCCCTTCCAGACGACGGCGACTCTTACGCTTTCTTCTCCTAACCAATGTAAGCCTCCCGTAGAAGGATGACCGAAC
The DNA here is from genome assembly GCF_054060435.1 of Thermostichus sp. MS-CIW-34. Lineage (NCBI taxonomy): Bacteria > Bacillati > Cyanobacteriota > Cyanophyceae > Thermostichales > Thermostichaceae > Thermostichus > Thermostichus sp. MS-CIW-34. Next base: position 42,580 of record NZ_JBSSDE010000023.1, read on the forward strand.
AACCGCAACCGCAAAGAATATATCAGCGCTGCTTAAGAAAAGCAATAACTTTTACCCATTTTTGTTATCATCTTTTACAAAGGCAATAAAGACAGCAGTCGCCCTCAAAGCCCTTGAAGGGTTACTTATGGACGCGCCCAAAAAAATCTAATCGGGAACCTTTCTCCGAACAAAAAATCCTCCAACAATCGCCTGCAAAGAGAGCTGGCGATTGGGCGTTTGCTAGGTTGACTGCTGATATTGATAGGGGATCCACGGGCTCTGACACCTGCGAAGAAAGTCAGATGCCGATGTGGGAGATCCGCATCAAATCTGGCCCCTAGCCTAACATTAACAAAAACGATACTCAACAGAACATATACCTAAGCTCAGCTTCAAGACAACCCCCTTTGGGCTGAAGTGCTAAGTCAATTGCCAATGCTGCAAGTCTGGAGCTGCTCAACCGAGGAGAGAAAGGGGCACTCCGGTGCCGGGCTACCGTTGAACAGCGCATGTAAGACTGTACAACCAACTTCTTGTTTCTACAAGAGATCCACTGCAGATCCCCAGCATGTCCACACAGCCCTTTCGCGAGTTCATCCTGGGAGCCCTGGAGTGAGGAGTTCTGGTACCGTAGGGATTGGATGGATCCCGCCTCAGGTGCTGGCAAGCTGGAATGAGCTTGATGGGCTGCCAGGACTGCGTTGAACCGATTAGACGGAATTCAGGCATCTTGCTAGTCTGGCTTCAGGTTTGGCTGCACCTCAAGGGCTTAGGTCTATCTTGTCTGGGTTTGGGGAGTTTTGGGCATGATGAAATTCGCGTTGCTGATGGGTCTGGGACTCAGCTTGGGATCCCTGCCGGCTTGGGCACAGGGAGCAACCCCGTCGCCCGGCCCTGCTGCAACTGCTTCTCCGACTTCGGGGGGGGCTCCGGCCACAGCAACTCCCAGCCCTGTGGCATCTCCAACTCTGACCCCAGAGCAAGTCACCGATGCCCAGGTGGAACAGTTGGTGCGGATTCTGTTGGAGTTGGATCCCCTGATTCGGGAAGCGAGCGCCCAACTGCGGGAAACCCAGAACGAGGAGGAGTACGAGCAAATTATGCAGCGCACAGAAACCCAAGCCAGCCGCATTGTCGAGGAGCAAGGGCTGACAGTGCTTCAATACCGCGAATTGATGACCTTGGCGAACGAAAATCCTGTTCTCAACCAGCGGGTTCGGGCCCGCTTGCAAGAAGTTTTGCAGGAAGGGGAAGCTTCCAACTCTCCAAAGCCGGCCACCCCGACGCCTACACCCTAGGCTGAGCTGGCTTGCCTTGGCCAAAGACAGGGAGAACCCGAGGCAGCCGCAAGGTAAAGCAGGTGTGGTTGGCCTCGCTGTTGAGGTGAATGCTTCCTTGCAACAGGCTTACCCCCTGCCGCACAAGGGCCAACCCCAACCCTGTCCCCCCTTGCCGCCAGGGATCCGCGCTGGGCACCCGATAGAACTTCTCAAATACCCGCTTTTGCTCTTCCAGGGGAATGGTTACGCCGGTGTTGAGGACTTGGATGTCCAGGTGGTCGGAATGGCAGGTGGCCTGAAGGCTGATCAGGTGCCCAGCAGGGGTGAATTTACATGCATTTTTCAGCAATTCCGCCAGCACCGACTTTAGCACTCCCGGCAGGGTAAAAATGGCAGGCAGTCCTGAAGGGATCCCAAGGCTGAAGCGCTGATGGCGGCTATGGGCCTCCTGAGCAAAGGGCTCCGCGATCTGGGGCAACCACTCTTGCAGCTCCAACCAGCAGGGCCGCTGTGAACCGTTCGCGTTAGCGGGACGGAGTCCCTTGAGCACCTCTAACTGCTGCAGTTCCAGCAGATCCTCGACCAGTCTGATCTCCCGCTCACATTCGTTGTCCAACACCTTCAAGTACTGAGAGATTTTGGCCAGATCCGGGGATCTGGGAGCGCCCTGGGCAGGCAGCAGGACGGAGCTGAGCAGGTGGATGGCCATTTTCATGTTGGAAAGAAGGGTGCGCAGCTCGTGGGACACCGTGCTAAGGAAGTCATTTTTCAGGCGATCCAGCCGCTGCAATTCCTGTATCTGGCGATCCAGTTGGGCGGTGCGGGCCTGTACCTTTTCTTCCAGGGTGCGGTTCAGCTCCTGAACCTGTTGGAGCAATTCCGCCTGCCGAATGGCGATGGAGAGGTGATCGGCCAGGGCCAAGATCAGATCCTGATTGGTGGCCAGCCAACCGGGACGTGCCGTTTTCAGTTGCAGGCACAGGCTGCCCCAAAGGGTGGGGTGGGCCGAGTCAGATTCGGGGCTTTCGCCGCCGTAGAGCGGTACCAGCAGCCAACTGCCAGGATAGGCTTTGGCCATGGCGGAGATGTAGACCCAGCCTTTGGCTTGGTCGGCTGCCTCCAGCAACATCACTTTCCCCTGCTTCAGTTGCTGGGCAATGGGGCTTTCGGAATCGGGAATGAGACAGCCCAGGTAGCCATCCTGTTGAGTGCTGTACTCGGAGACAATACGCCAATGCTGTTGCTGAGGCTGATAGATGCTGATGCTTACCCGATCCGCCTCTAGCAGATGGCCTATCTCGCGGGTGACGGCAGCAAGGATTTGATCCAACTGCAAAGAAGTGGGAATGGCTCGGACGATGCGGTTCAGGGCTTGCTCGCGGGCCGCCTGTTGGCGTAGGTTCAACAAGTTCTGGCGGGCCTTGATCAGGTGTTGGATGCGCTGACGCATTATCGGCCAGTGAATGGGCTTGGTCATGTAGTCGCTGGCTCCGGCAGCAAAGGCTTTGTCTACGGAAGCTTGATCCTCGAGCGAGGTAATCATCAAGCAGGGCAGATTCGCATCCAAAGCCCGCAGGCGGCGGCAACACTCGAACCCATCCGTGCCGGGCATGAGGGCGTCCAGCAGGGCAATTTGAGGCTGAGTTTGACCGAAGAGCAGCAAGGCTTGGTCGCCGTCTTCAGCCTCTGCCACTTGATAGCCTTCATGAACCAACAGGTGGGTCAAGTACCCGCGTATGCATGGGTCGTCATCGGCCAACAGTACTGTCGGCGAAGCATTTGTCAGCAGATGTCCAGGATTGGGGATGGGGGGAGATTGCACAAAATTCACTCCACAGAGTCGGCCATTCGCGACGGCGGTGCGAAGCACCAAGGCTTTCTTTGCACACAAAAGGGATCTCTAATCTGTCTCCAGCTTAATCTTTCGCGTTAGCGGTGCGGTTCCCGACGGGGTGCCGTAGGCATAGCACTTTCGCGCCCAGGCCGGGGATCCCTTGAACAGACCTATTTCCGTTAGGATTGACGAGGTGGTGTGAGAAGTTGCCATGACTGTTTCTGAGAACATTTCTGAGGAAATGACCCCACTACCAGATGGTACCTCAAGGCAGCTATCCAGAGTGCAGTCCACAGTGGTGATCGGGGCGGGGCCAGCTGGATTGAGTGCCGCCTACGAGCTGAACAAGCAGGGCTACCCGGTAACGGTTTTGGAAGCGGATCCGGTGCAGGTAGGGGGGCTATCCCGCACTGTAACCTACCAAGGCTATCGCTTTGATATCGGTGGACACCGCTTTTTCTCCAAGTCGGCGGAAATTGAGGCTCTGTGGACGGAGATTTTGGGCTCGGAAATGCAGGTTTGCCGTCGGCTTTCCCACATTTTTTACCGAGGTGTTTTCTTTGATTATCCAATTCGACCTACGGATGTTTTTGCCAAACTGGGGCCAGGGTTTACCACCCTCTGTCTGCTCAGTTACCTAAAGGCGCGCCTCTTTCCCAGGCCCAATCCTGTATCTTTTGAAGATTGGGTCATTAACCAATTTGGGGAACGGCTGTATCGCACTTTTTTTAAGACCTACACCGAGAAAGTGTGGGGGATCCCTTGTCACGAGATCAGCGCCGACTGGGCAGCCCAGCGGATCAAGGGTCTGTCGATGGCTTCTTTGATCCGTAAAACCTTTTTCCCCAACCGAGAGGGGGTGATCAAAACCCTGATCGATCGCTTTCGCTATCCTCGCCTAGGGCCAGGCCAGATGTGGGAGCGCGTTCAAACCTTGCTGGCAGAAGCCGGGCAGCCGGTACAACTGGATCGCAAGGTTACGGCAATCCACTGGAACCGGGCCGGAGTTCAAGCTGTACAAGCCTGTTCTCAAGGGGGAGAGACCTTTTGGGTGACCGGCGAGCAGTTCATTTCCACCATGCCGCTGCGCTCTCTGGTGCGGGCTTTGGTACCTGCAGCACCGGAGCCGGTGCGAGAGGCTGCCGAACAACTGCGGTATCGGGATTTTTTGACGGTGGCTTTGCTGGTGGATGAGCCCAACTTATTTCCAGATCACTGGATCTATATTCACGATCCCTCGGTGCGGGTGGGGCGTATCCAAAACTTCAAGAATTGGAGCGCGGACATGGTTCCGGATCCCTCGGTCACCTGCTTGGGTTTGGAGTATTTTTGCTCAGCGACGGATCCCTTTTGGGGACAAACCGATGAGGATTTGATGGCCTTGGCAACGCTGGAATTGCAGCGGTTGGGCCTGCTGGGGAAGGCAAAGGTTTTGGGCGGCACAGTCATTCGCGCCCCGAAAGCCTACCCGGTTTACAATCACGGCTATCAAGCTCACATCCAGACCATTCGAACCTTTTTGGAAGAAGCACTGCCCAATTTGCAGGTGGCAGGCCGCAACGGCATGCACCGCTACAATAACCAGGATCACGCCATGATGACGGGCCTTTTGGCCGCTCGCAACATTGTGGCGGGGGAACGGCGCTACGATGGGTGGCGGGTCAACCAAGATGCTGAGTATCTGGAAGAGGCGGATTCAACAGCAGCCTTGGCGGGAGGACGGGCGGTGCCTCAGGTGCTGGGTCACCGGAGTTAGCGGCAAAAGGGATGCCGCTGGGGGCCGGCTGCGCCATCCAACACCTCTAGGATGGCCTTGGCAGCGCGAGCCAGAACGCCGGGTTCTCCTAGGGCTGCCCGCATCGCGGCGTAGTCGGCTTGCAGTTGGGCTTTGCGTTCGGGCCGAGTTAGCAACTCCAGCGCCAGTTGGGCGATCTTCTCCGGCTGGGCCTGCTCCTGCAGCAACTCCGGGACAATGGGGCGCATCTGCACCAGGTTGGGCGGAGACATGAAGGGCACCGACACCCTCAGCCAATGGCGGGCGATCCAGAAGGTGAGGGGGTTAAGGCGATAGATCACCACCTGGGGGATCCCCAAGATAGCCGTCTCCAAGTTCACCGTGCCGGACTTGGCCAACACCAAATCAGCCGCTGCCAAGGCGAGGTGATGGGCTTTGTGGGGGGAGAAGAAGGGCAGAGCTTGGGGATCCAAAAGGGTGAGGTTGAGCCCAAGGCGGCGGGCAGCCCGCGCAATCGGGGCAGCAAAACGGGGCGAGGCCAGGGGCACCCAAAACTGTGCCTGAGGCAGGTGAGCTTGCAACAACTGAGCCGCCTTGAGCAAGACAGGCAGAACCGAGCGCAGCTCTTGCCGACGCGAAGCCGGCACCACCACCACCACCGTGGCTTCGGCAGGGATCCCCAACTGGGCTCTGGCGGCAGCACGGCTGGGCACAGCGGCCAAAATATCCAACAGGGGATGGCCCACATACTGGACATGGGCTCCTGCCGCCGCGTAGTAGCGGGCTTCCTCAGGGAAAATCGCCAACATCAGCCGCATCTGCTGGGCTAGTTGGTAGGTGAGGCGGGCATCCTGCGACCACACCCACTCTTGGGGGGCAATGTAATAGACGGCAGGGATCTGCCGCCGTTGCAGCAGACGGGCAATGCGGCTGTTGACGCCGATGTAGTCCACCAGCACGGCCACATCTGGGGGGTCTTGGGCTAAAAAGCGGCGAATCTTCCACTCCGTCCAGAGGGCGGGGCCGATAAAGGGAAGAGCCTCTAAAATGCCAACGGAGCTGATCTCGGTGGTGCGGTGCAACAGACGGGCCCCCGCAGCAGCCATGCGCTCTCCCCCGACCGCTGTGATGCGCAGTTGAGGGCGCTGGCGCAGCAATTCTTCAATCAGATGGCCGGCCTGCAGATCCCCTGAGACCTCGCCCGTGCAGATGAACAGGTGGCTCACTAGAGCTACGCTCCCGACCCCAATCTTTAGTCATCCAGCTCTGAAGTGCTCTGCACCGGCGGATCTTCCCCCCTCCCGCGCAGGGCCGGCAGAGGGCCTCGTCGTTGCGGCTGCGAGAGGGAGTCTTCCAAAAATTGCAGCAGATGTTGCAGGGATCCCGTCTCGTCCACCCACTCTTTCCCCTGTAGGGAAAGGACATGGCGCTCTCCCTCCGCACCGCTGTTACAAACGACACACAGGCTGCTGCGCAGCGTTTGCAGCGCTTTTTCCAAAGGCAACCCTGAGCGGTACAAAAATCGGTAGACCTGCCGCAGCAAGGGCAGGGATCCCTCCATCCCTTGGGCTCGCCGCAGCCCCACCAAGTTCAGACCGCGGATGCGGGCTGGATGTCCTTCCACCAACATGTAGGGGGGAACGTCGCGGTCAACCCGGCTCATCGCCCCCACCATGGCCAAGCGCCCGATGCGGGTGAACTGGTGGATCCCGACCATGCCGCCGATGCGGGCTTGAGACTCGATGTGGATGTGGCCGGCCAAAGAGACAGCATTGGTAATCACCACCTGATTTTCGATGACACAGTTGTGGGCGACATGGGTGTAGGCCATCAGCAGGTTGTGATCTCCGATCAGGGTGGCTTCCCCTTCATTGGTGGCCCGGTTGATGGTGACAAACTCGCGGATGCGATTGCCTCTGCCGATCACCACTTGAGAGGGGGCGCCGCTGTACTTCAGATCCTGAGGCTCGGTGCCCACAACTGCTCCCGGAAAAATGTGGTTGTCCTCGCCGATTTCCGTCCAGCCATCGATCACCACATGGGCTCCCACCACCGTATGGGCAGCGATACGAACATGCTCGCCGATCACCGCATACGGGCCAACCTGCACCGTCTCGTGTAGCTCAGCTTTCGGATGGATCACCGCGGTGGGATGAATCCGCTCGCGTGAGCGGTGCGGCGCACTTGCAGAGGCGTTGGGAGTGGATCCCGCTGAAGCGAACGAACTCATTTCCAACCTAGCCAGCAACTGTGGTTACGCTCCCAACCCTGCGAAGGATCACCAAGACTCGACTCCAGGGGAGATGAGCCTTAGAGCTACGCCCCACTGTCGCGACAACATGTCTACCGTATCCCGACAGAAAGGCGCAAGCAGCCCCCGAGCCATCTTTCTATCCCAACACTTTATCTCAATTGCGAGAACACCCACACCGGAGCGCCTCCTGGATGGCCGCTGTTGGCCCATCAATCCACCAGGGAGAACATCAGCTCCCCCTCGGTTACCAGTTGCCCTCCCACCTGAGCGCGGCAGAACATCTTGCCAATGCGCCTCTGGCGAATGGTGAGCAAGTCGGCAGAGAGCAGCAGCTGATCCCCCGGCAGCACCGGGCGGCGAAAGCGAACACCATCGATCCCGGCAAACAGGGCCAAACGCCCGGCCACGTCCGGCAACTTGGTCAACACGATCCCCCCTATCTGGGCCATGGCCTCGACGATTAGGACGCCGGGCATGATGGGTCGGTTGGGGAAATGCCCTTGAAAAAAGGGCTCGTTGAAGGTGACGTTTTTCAGGCCCACCGCCCGTTGCCCTGGTTGATACTCCACAACCCGATCCACCAGCAAGAAAGGATAGCGATGGGGCAAGATCTCCAAAATCTGCTCCGTTGTGAAGACAGGGGGAGCAGTTGCCAATTGAGCGGCTGCCTCAGCCGAGAGGAGGGGAGGAGGGGAGACATCAGAGGACATGGTGAACCCACAGAGGCAGAGGACAAAACCAAATCCCGGACGGGGAGCATGACTCTAGTCAATAATAAGCTCAACTATACTGAAAATAATGTATAATATGTTCAGTACGGATTACTACCAGTTGATCTTTCTGTT
>NZ_JBSSDE010000024.1:0-49402 GCF_054060435.1 Thermostichus sp. MS-CIW-34
TCAGGACTTGGGTCATGGTTCTATCATAACTTCCGCATTCCTCCCGACACTGACCCTACGGGTACAGTGCGGGGCTCCTGCGATTTCTAGCTGAGTTTCCTCCTAGAGAATAGCTGAGGCCACAGTCGAACTCTTCTGCCAGCCGACAGACTTCCTTGAGATCTCCCACCGACCAAATGCTCCAACTGCTGCGAATTTGGTTATCCACCCACACTTCCACGCGGTTGCCTTCGATGTGAAGGATGCGCTTGGGCTGGGCTTCTGAAGGGCAGCCTGCAGGCTCGTCCAAGACCTCCGGCCCGCTTACGCGAAGGGAAGATTTTTGCCTCAAGGCCCCCAGAGCCGCCATGAGCTGCGGCAGAGCCAGCAAAAGGTGCTGAGTGGCCTGTTGGGGTTGCCCTTTCAAGCAGGAAACCAAAGCTTCGGTAACACTCTGGTTTAGGGCCTGCAGAGCTTGGAGTGGAGTAGCACCCCCTAGAGAGGGATCCGGTTGCAGTGGGCTTTGAACATCCATGAAAAGGCAGGAAAGGCATGGACAGCAACCTTACAGCCCTTTCGCAGGTTGACCACAACAACGCCGCTGCCCTTTGGAGCAGAGCGCTCTGGTTTGCGCAAGTGTGCCGCAGACATGGAGTCCTGTACGGATAGACGATCGGGGGAAGGGCTGTATAGCTCCCTTAAGCCTAACAAATCCAAAAACTTCAGGGCCTCCGGCCCGCTTACGCGAACGTCAAAAACTTTTCTTGGATGTTGTCCGCATTGCTGCAAAGCAAAGGCCCCTCTATCTAGTGGCCATCAAGGCAGATCCTTTGCTCTCTCGTGCAAAGCAGGCTGAGCTCCAGCGCGGATCCCTCGAAATGGTGCAACTATTCGCCGCTCGATTCGTTTTCTTCGCCCTCGGCGGTGTCCTCAACCCCAGCTTGGGATCCCTCCGGTTCCTGGGCCTCAGAGGTCTGTCTCAGTTGGTTAAGCAGAGCCAAAACGCGGGATCCCCGCTCCAAAGAGCGATCCTGCAAAAACACCACCGTTGGCACCCGTCGCAGGCTGAGGCGCTGGCCGATTTCCCGCCGCACAAAGGGTGTGGCCGCTGCTAGCCCTTCCATAGCTCGGTGTTGAGCTGTCTCATCCCCATAAATGCTGACGAAGATGCGGGCGTTTTGCAGGTCATTGGAAACCTCGACATCCACAATGCTGACCATCCCTGCCCCAACCCGGTCATCTTTGATCTCCGAGAGCAGGATTTGGCTGACCTCTCGTTTGATCAGCTCTGCTACCCGTGCCACCCGTCGCGCTGTCGCCATTTTTAGATACCTAGGCTAACATCATCCGCAAGCCTGCTCTGGCTGGTGTGGAGCTCAGCCCTTGCCGGCTCGATCCCAAGAACAGTAGCCAATGCTACGAGCATCTCTTCCTTCCACCTTTATCCTGAGTCCATGTCCATCTTGCCTTGAGTATGAATACCTAAAGCCATCGATGGATGGATGGAGACGTGATGATCAAGACGCCAGAGGCGCTGCGGCGCTCCATTGAGCAGTTTATGCTGAATGTGACGGAGCCGCTTGACCCGTTGCTTTCCCTGAAGCTGACTCAGCTGGTGGTGATGTTGGGGGATACAGCTTACGCGATGGGATACAGCGATGGCCAGCAAAAGCCAGAGGAGCGCTGCCGCTATTGTCCCAGTCGGGTGTTCGACAGTCTAGAGCTTTGATAGGGTTCTTCAAGGTTCTTTAGAATGTAGCTTCTGGCCGCCCCGGCTCCCAGCCTTGGGGGGAGTGAGTTGAAAGGGGCGGTGGCAACCGGCCAAGATGGGATCCCATTGCTTGGCAGCCTATGACTTCCCCCGTTTTGCTTTGGCATCGTCGCGATCTGCGGTTAGGGGACAACACAGCTCTTCATGAGGCAGCCCAGCGCAGCTCTCAGGTGGTGCCTGTCTTCATTTTCGACCCGCAGATGCTGAGACGGTCGGACATGGCCCCAGCTAGGGTGGCCTTTTTGCTTCAGGCTCTGCAAGAGCTCCAAGAGCGCTACGCCCAGATGGGGATCCCACTGATCTGGCGGCTGGGGGATCCCTCGGTGGAGTTGCGGTGCTTGGCCACAGACCTGGGAGCCAGGGCCGTGTTTTGGAATGCCGATGGGGAGCCGTTCGCCCTACAGCAAGAGAGTCGAGTGCAGGCCAGTTTGGCCGCAGCCGGGATCCAGTCCTTCTCCTACCAAGATATGCTGCTGCACGGGCCGGGGGAAGTGTTGACCCAGGCGGGGGAGCCCTATTCGGTCTTCACTCCCTTCTGGCGCAGGTGGGCGAGCTTGCCCAAGCGGGATCCCTACCCAACCCCCGAGGGTCTGCAGCCGGTATCGGGACTAAAAGCGCAGCCTCTACCGACTTTGGCAGATTTGGGCTTTGTCTGCGACCAGCGGATCCCAGCAGCGGGGGAAGCAGCGGCTCAAGCCCTTTTGGAAGACTTTTGTCAGGGTTTGCGCATTTTGGACTACGAGCGAGCCCGCAACTTCCCGGCTGAGCCGGGCACTTCTCTACTGAGCCCCCACTTGTGTTGGGGAACCCTCGGCATTCGCCAGGTTTGGCAGGCCACGCGAGAAGTAGAGGCCGAGGTGCGCAGCGAAGAAGCCGAAAGCAGCTTGCAAACTTGGCGGCAGGAGCTGTGCTGGCGAGAGTTTTACAAGCATGTCTTGGCCCACTGGCCCCACGTGGAAACCGGAGCCTATCGACGAGCCTTCGACGCCCTGGAGTGGGACAATCGGCAGGACTGGTTTCAGGCTTGGTGTGCGGGGCAGACGGGATACCCCATTGTGGATGCGGCCATGCGCCAACTGAACGAAACCGGCTGGATGCACAACCGCTGCCGCATGATTGTAGCCAGCTTTTTAACCAAGGATCTGCTCATCGATTGGCGCTGGGGAGAACGCTACTTTATGCAAAAGCTGGTGGATGGGGATCTGGCGGCCAATAACGGCGGTTGGCAGTGGAGCGCCGGTGTGGGCACGGATCCCAAGCCCCTGCGCATTTTCAACCCGGCCAACCAAGCGGCCCGCTATGACCCGGAAGGAGAGTACATCCGCCGCTATCTGCCGGAGCTGGCAGGGCTGGATACGCCGGCTCTGCTGTGGGTGGGGGATGACCCCAAGGGATCCTGGGCTTTGCGGGAACGGCGAAGCTGTGGCTATCCGGATCCCATTGTGGATCACAAGGTGCAGCAGCAGGCGTTCAAACGGCGCTACCAGGCGGTGCAGCAGGCCTACTCTAGGTCTGTTCGAGACGGTCTCCCCCCTCCTTCCTAGTCCTCTGTGCCGCTGCCCCCTCTCTCGACGACGGCAGACAAAAGGCAAGACAGGTGCCATTTGAAATGACCACAAAGCAGGTCTGTGTAGTTGTAGTCAATTCAGTTGACAATGAGACGGTGTTAAAGGCAAGATGACGTGGGGGTAGACCTCAGGAGGAAGCTTCATGACCTATAGCTTAGACCTGAGAGAGAGAGTCGTAGGGTATGTCCAGGAAGGGGGCAGCCCCACTGCAGCTGCACAGATGTACAAAGTCAGTCGTGCAACGGTTTATCGCTGGCTGAACCGAGAAGACCTGAGGCCGACAAAAGTCAAGACTCGGAAGCGAAAGATAGACTTGGTCGCTCTGCAGCAAGACGTAGAACAGTACCCAGAAGCTCGACTGAAGGATAGAGCTCAGAGGTTTGGCGTCCATCCCAGCGCTATTTACTATGCTCTTAGGAAGATGAAAACAACGCGAAAAAAAAGAGTTAAGGCACCGAGAGCGGGATTGGCAAGAGAGAATCCAAGAGAGAATCAACGACTCTAGGGTCTTGAGGGAGTTGGTTCAGAAGTATGGAAGTGAGAGTTTAGCTTACAATGGGCTCTGCACCGCTGACGCGAATGATGAGAGAATGACGAGACAGGGTTTGGGGAGATACGCACCTGTTTTATGCTTGGCCAAAGAGAGGGGAGAAAGTTTATGGGAAGAGAGAGAGCTGAGTAGCCGGTAGGAGGAAGGAGAGAGGGGGTTTGATAGCCCCGACGCTTTTTCAAGTAGCTCGAATGCGGAAGAATTTGAGGGACACTAAATGCCGAGTTTGGAGAGGACATCTGTATTGACTCTGGGCAATGGGCCGATTCAAAGGCCTAGGGCCTGCTCGGCGAACGGAAGGGAAGGATAAAGGATTTGATGAAAGCGGCAGGGCAGGAGGTGGTTTTTTGCTGAGGCCCTCGCCAGACTTGAATGAGATTGAGGGTGACTTTAGTGCTCTCAAGAGGGCAAGGATGCATGCTGATAGAGGAACTTCTGTGGATGAAGTGATAGGGCCTGCGGTCCGCTGTTGCAGACGGAACTGTTGTACTGGCTAGCGTCTCATTGTTATTTGGATTGACTATGGCGGCTATTCCAGCAGCAGCGAGAGGAGGGCTAGGGATCTTCAGGGCAGTTGCAGCACCTGAACGGGCGAACCAGCAGGGATCTGGGTTGTCCCTACTGGCAGCACAGCCAAGGCATTACAGCCGGCCAGACTGATGAGATTGCCGGAATTGAGGTTGGCGGCGGGCTGAAATTGGATCCCTTCGGGCTTGACCTGCAGCCGTCCCCAGAGGTAGTGTTCCCGCTGACCGTCGGCATGCAGATCCACCGGGCTGAAGGCGGAGAGGATCTGCCAGTAGGGGGGCAGGGATCCGCCCATTTTTCGCAGGGCCGGGTGCAAAAAGCGCCAGAAGGTCACCAGGGCAGAGGCAGGGTTGCCCGGCAGGCCAAAGTAGAGCTTGGGGGGGCCGTGGGGATTGGGAAAACGAGCCACCGTCAGGGGTTTGCCCGGCTTGATGGCCACGCTGCGGATGAAAATCTCGCCTCCCAACTCCTCCAGCACCTTTTCCACCAGGTCAAAATCCCCCACCGATACCCCTCCGGAAGAGATCACCCCATCGGCGGAGGCCAGGGCCTGCTGGACGACCTGCCGCAACACCTGGAGCCGATCCGGCACGATGCCCAACTGGATCGGGATCCCACCCGCTGCCTTGACCAGAGCCGCCAGGCCGTACTGGTTGGAATCCACGACCTGCCCCGGCCCCGGCACCTGCTGGATGGGCACTAGCTCATCCCCTGTCGAGAACAGGGCTACCCGGGGCTGACGAAACACCGGCACCATCGCCTGTCGGATGGCGGCCAAAACGGCTAGCTCCGCTCCGCCCAAAGCCTGCCCTGCCGGCAGGAGGGGATCCCCCTGGCGGGCAAAGTCTCCCTGAGGCCGGACAAATTGGCCCCGCTGCGGACGCTGCAAGAGGCGAACGGTTCCTGGCGAAGGTTGCTGCGTGTCTTCCTGCATCACCACGGTGTCCGCACCGCTGGGCAAGAGGGAGCCGGTGTAGAGACGCACCGCTTGTCCAGGCTGGAGCTCTCGGGTGGGTGCCTTTCCGGCGGGGAGAGTCTCAATCACCTGCAGCTCACAAGGGATCCCCGCTTGCACATCTTCATGGCGCACGGCATAGCCATCCATACTGGAGGTGGGATGGGCCGGAAAATCCTGGGGGCTATACACAGTTTGGCTGAGAACGCGGCCTTGGGCGGATCCCAGCTCCACCCACTCTGGGCCCAGCGGCTGAACCGCCTGCAAAATCAGGGCTTCTGCTTCCGCCACCGGCAGCATCACGGCTTTTAAACCCCCTTCTCCAACACCTTTCTTCAGCATCCAGAAGTCGGTTCCGCCAAGGCCATTAAATTACAACTTAAACTGCGAACAGCAGCCATGAATTCCGACCTTGGCATGAGAGGTGTATGACCAGGATCCCACCAAGCTCCAGAGCTGGCAAGAAGTCGCAGCAAGTTGCCCATTGGGAGCTGCAGCTCTTTCGAATTCGGGATCCCGGTCTTGCTGGGGAGATGGGGATCCCGGCAGCGTTGCAGCCGGCCACAGGCTATCTGGCTGCCGCGGCTGCGGAAGCTGGATACTGGTCACGTAGCGGGCGTAGCCTTAGAACGACTGAGCGACCAGATAGCTCGAGCGCAGCAAGCGAGGTGTCCATGTTAAGTGCCGCCGTCATCCTCACGATCTTCCTTGGCTTCTGGGGAGTCGTGGTCAAGCGCAACCTCATTATGAAGATCCTGTCTATGGATGTCATGAGCACCGGGGTCATCGCCTTCTTCGTGATCTGGGCAGCCCGGAGCGGTGTGTTCACCCCCATCTACAAACCCTGGCGCGAGCTGGACTATGCCGACCCGGTGCCTCAGGGGATCATCCTCACGGCCATCGTCATTGGCCTATCGGTACAAGCCTTGATGTTGGTGGGGGTGATGAAGCTCTCCCGCAATCATCCCACCCTCGAAGTCGAGAGCATCGAACAGGCAGTCGCGTCAGGGGCGCAGAGCACTTCTACCGATGACTGAGCTGACGCTGGTATGGGTGGCGCTGCCCTTTCTGCTGGCCTTCACAACCTACTTGATGCCAGCCCTAACCCGTCCCAGCTTGGTGGGGATGGCCGCGCTGACGGTGGCCTATGCGGTGCAGCAGGGGGGCTTGCCCGGCACAACCGCTGCGCCCTTGGAGCTGCAGCTTTTGGATCACTTCGGGGTGACGCTGCGGATCGATGCCAATGGAGCAGCGATGCTCTTGGCCCACGGCCTGGTCACGCTGGGGGTGGCGCTGTATTTGGATAGACGCTTTGCGGGCAGCCGCTTTCTGGCCATGCAGCTACTGATCGTGCACGGTAGCGCCAACGCCGTCATCATCAGTGCTGACCTGATCAGCGTCTACGTTTCCCTGGAGGTGCTCAGCATCGGCGTGTTTTTGCTGCTGACCTACGGGCGGCGGGCTGAGGGCCAACCCACAGTGGAAGAAAATGCTCCGCACCGCGATCGCCAGCTCTGGGTGGGGCTGCGCTACCTTTTCATGAGCAATGTGGCCATGCTCTTCTACCTGATGGGCGCAATCCTGGTCTATGTGCGCACGGGATCCCTGGCGATGAGCAGTTTGGCTATGGCCGACCCCACGGCCTTGGCGCTGATTGCTGTGGGTCTTTTGGCCAAGGGGGCGATCTTCGTTGCCGGCCTGTGGCTGCCCCTCACCTACGTTACCGCGGATCCCGTTGTTGCGGCGGTGCTCAGCGGTTTTACGACCAAAGCAGGAGCCATGGCTTTGGTGCGCTGCAGCGAGGCTTCGCCGGTCTTGGCCCAGGGGTTGCCCTACTTGAGCGCTGGTTCAGCCGTTTTCGGGATCCTACTGGCCTTGATGGCGAGCACGCCCCAGCACCTTCTCGCCTGGAGCTCGGTATCGCAGATGGGATTTGTGATTGCTGCCCCTCAATGGGCAGGTTTGTACGGTCTTGCCCATGGGTTGGCAAAGCCCTTGCTGTTTGTTGGAACAAGCGTGACCCATCCCTGGCGTTGGCCGATGCTGCTCTTAGGGACGGCTTCCCTGGCAGGGGTACCCGGCAGTTTGGGGTATGCGGCCAAGGCCCTCAGCTTGTCTGCTCTGGATCCCTGGCACGAGTGGCTGCTGGTGGGGGTTACCGTCGGCACCACTTGTTTAGGCGTGCGAGTGCTGCGGGCACCTGTTTCTCCAATGAAGGGGGCAACCACCTCTGCAACTCCTTGGCAAGATAAAGTGGCACTGGTGCTTTGGGGTGGGGGCTTGCTCTGGGGCTGGCTACCGGCGGCCTATGGCGCTGACAATCTTCTCAAGGCGCTCCTCAGTTTGGGCGTTGGGATCCCCCTAGGCTGGTTTTGGGAGCGGATCCCTTTGAAGGGAGGGTCGGTGAACGAAGGGCTGGAAGCAGTGGTGGGCGGCTTGAGCATAGTGTTGGTGCTGGTTTGGGCTCTGTTAGCTGTGGGGAACTATGGGACGCTACCCTGAGTTGGGTCTATTGGAGATCGGCCTGCGCCTCTTGATTTGGTTTCTGCTGACGGGCAATCTGAGCTGGGACAATGTGGCCATCGGGGTGGCGGCAACGTTGCTGCTGCCGCGCCAGGCTTCCGCACCGGTGCAATGGCGGGATTGGGGGCGAGTGCTCCAGGAAATTCTTCTCGCCATCCCAAGAGCCTACTGGGAAGCCTTCGAGATGATCCTCAAGCCCCACACTGTTGAGGAAGTTGTATACAAACAAACCCTGCCCAACCGTTCAGCAGGGCTGGTGTTTCTGGATATTTTTTTAATTACCTTCACGCCCAAAACCATCGTGCTCAATTGCAATGCCCAAGGCACTTATGAAGTCCATGTGCTCAAGCCGCGGGAGGACGTGTGAACCTACTGCTGTTTCTCCTGACCCTAACGCTGTGCTTGCCCCTGTATGCCGCTTGGCTGAAGGAAGATATTTGGCAGACGATGCTCGCCTTTGCCAGCTTGGCCACAAAGACGGCCATCCTGATTTTGGTGGTGTCGGTGGTGCGGGATGATTGGATGATCGGGATTGTGGGGGTTTTGATTTTGTCGGTGGGCAATGCGGCCTTAATGCTCTTGGCTCATGTACTGAAACGGCTGGAAATGCTTTAGAAAGGCCCTGGGGGTAGGTATGGAAGTCTGGGTGGAAGGTCTGAGCTATCTGTTGTTTGGGATTGGTGTGCTGTTTTGGTTGTGGGGAACGGCGCCGCTCCTTGGGGATCGCTCGATTTTATTTAAGCTGCACGGCCTTTCGGTGTCGGACACCCTGGGCTCGATGAGCATCATGCTGGGGCTGCTGTTGCGGATCCCACGGGAATGGCCCCTGTTGGTGTTGGCACTGATCTCCCTGGCTATTTGGAATACCATTCTGGGCTATGTGCTGGCGTTTTGCTCGCAGCGCAAGTCCCTGTAGGAGACCAGGATGGAAGAGACCCTGTTGCTGGTGATGGCGTTGCTTCTGCCCCTGACGGCGAGCCTGGTGGTGACCCAGACCAATCCCTATCACGCCCTGGTGATGCGAGGGATCCTGGGGACGATTGCCGCCCTGATCTATGCGCTGTTTGGGGCGGCGGATGTGGCCCTGACCGAGGCACTGGTGGGCACCATGCTTTCTATTACCCTCTACGCCATTGCGGTGCGCTCTTCGCTGAGCATGCGCCTGGGCGTTCTCGAAGGCAGCCCTGTGCTGGAGGCCAGTACCTCAGCAGCACGGCAGTTGTTACAGCAGATGCGCCAAGGGCTACAGCGGTATCACATGCGCTTGGAGTTGGCCGCCTATGGGAGTTCGGAGGCGTTGGTGGCTGCTCTTCGCAGCCGAGAGGTACACACCATTGCCCTTGAGCCCGGTGGAGAAGCAGCAGAGTATCGCCTGGTTACACGCGTACCCCGCCTGCAGGCCATTTTGGCGCAGCAAGCTCTGGCCGCTGAGGTGATGGCGACATGAAGTGGGTGTACGGGATAGCGGTGCTGCTGGCAGCCCTACAGCTCATTGTGGGCGAGGCGGGATCCGTTTCCCCCAATCGCGCAGCGGGCGTAGCTTTAGTCGAGGCAGTGGAGATTCTGGCCAGCGAAAGCGGTGTGCCCAACACGGTGACGGGTCTCATTCTGCGCAACCGCCTCTACGATACGGTCTTTGAAGTGGTGGTGTTTTCTACGGCGATTTTGGGCGCCCAATACCTGCTGGCGGATGAGCAGCCGACGGCCAATGTAGCTCAATTTACCGATATTCCCTCGATTGTGTTGGCGCGAGTGGGGGCCACCATTTCGGCTTTGATTGCGGTGGAGCTGGCCATTCGAGGGCACCTGACGCCGGGCGGGGGCTTTGCTGCTGGGGTGGCAGGAGGGACAGCCATTGGCTTGGTGGCGATCACCGCCTCTTCCGCCTGGATGGAGGCCATCTACAAACGGTGGCGGGCTGCGATGTGGGAGAAGCTGTCGGTGGTGACGTTTATCGGGGTGGCTGTGATGGCTCTGGCCGGCTGGGAATTGCCCAGAGGGGAGTTGGGAGCTCTGTTTAGCGGCGGCTGGATCCCGATTCTCAATATTCTGGTGGCGATCAAAGTGGCGCTGGGATCCTGGGCGGCAGTTTTGATCTTTATTCGCTACCGCGGCTTGTTATGAGGGTCTAAATGGGTTAACAAAGGAGGGGCGCGGGGAGCTATAAGTCCCGCGCTGTATGCAAAGCATCAGCGTCGGGATACATGGACTCCCCGCACTTGTCGATTCTCTCGATGGGATAAGACAAGTATTTACCATCAGCCATGGCCTGTGCAACAATGCAGTATAGTACCCAGGGACTCTGGGGAACGGAAACCGCCTGCCAAGTCGGTCTGTCGGGGGTCTATGACCTACGATAAGTGGCGTGGGGCAGGAATGCCTAACCGCGAGGTTAGGAAGCCCGCACTGTACCCGTAGGGTCAGCGTCGGGAGGATGTCACTGAGAGGTACCCCTGTCCCGGCAAAATCACGGACATTGCGAGTAACCAGGGTAAGTCCGTAAACCAAGGCTGTAGCAGCCAGTTGTTTGTCAATCGCATTTTGAGAGTGAGGTACGCACAGGCTTCCCCATACCTGGGCTTCGGTAATTGTGAAATCAAGAATGTGATCGGCATAGTCATCGACAACCGTTTGCAGCCACCTCTCCAGAAGGTTGGCTTGCAGATGATCGCCGCGATCGCGCATGAGTTCAACGCCTCGGCGGAGTTCGCCCAGCGTGATCACGCTGATGTAGATGCGGGCCTCTTGCTCAATGGCAGTTTGAAGAAATTCTTGAACCCCGGAGTTGGCTTGACTGTGTTTGCGCAGCTCACTGATGACGTTAGTGTCAAGCAAATACGTCATGGGCAGTGTTATCTTGCACCCGCTCAAAGTCTGAATCGTTGCCAACGTTAGGTATCGATCTGAGCACTTCGGCAAAGGACTGTTTCGCAGGCTGGAGTAAGACTTGCTCTAGGATTTTGCGGTGTTCGGCCTCTGCACTAACGCCGTGACGACTAGCCCTTTGTTTGAGAGCTTTGACAATGGCTTCGTCAACATTGCGAACAATTAACGTGGCCATAGAGCGTTTCCTCGATCGGCAGATCCCTGGGCGGCTTTGCTGCGACGATAGCATTGACATCATCTAAAGTTCAAGTTTTCCCGTCTATTGATACTGATGAAGAAGCTGCCCTTTTGCGGGTTGCCCCAGAGAACTCCTGCCTGCCAGGGATCCAAGCTCTGCCTGCTGTGCATAGCCTTTGAAAGCGCAACACTCAAAAAAGAGGGATCCCGATGAGCAACTTGACCTGCAGGTGACCTCTACAATAGAAGGCTGACTCTGCCACCTCTGGGATCCCTATGCCGCGCCGCACCGATATCCACAAAATCTTGCTCATTGGAGCGGGGCCGATCGTCATTGGCCAAGCCTGTGAGTTCGACTACTCGGGCACCCAAGCCTGCAAAGCCCTGCGGGAAGAGGGCTATGAGGTCGTTTTGGTCAACTCTAACCCCGCCACCATCATGACGGATCCCAGTATGGCGGAGCGCACCTACATCGAGCCGGTGACGGTGGACTTTGTGGCCAAAATTATCGAGCGGGAGCGCCCTGATGCTTTGCTGCCCACCATGGGCGGCCAGACGGCCCTCAACGTGGCGGTGCAACTGGCCCAGCAAGGGATCCTGGAGCAGTACGGGGTGGAGTTGATTGGGGCCAAGCGGGAGGCCATTGAAAAAGCCGAAGACCGGGATCTCTTCAAGCAAGCCATGCAGCGGATTGGCTTGGCCGTGCCCCGCTCTGGTCTGGCCCACACCCTGGAAGAAGCCAAGCAGATTGCCCAGGAGATCGGCTATCCCCTCATCATCCGCCCGGCCTATACCCTGGGGGGCACCGGTGGTGGGGTGGCTTACAACCAGGAGGAGTTTGAAGAGATCTGCGCTGCCGGCTTGGAGGCCAGCCCCGTTTCCCAAATCTTGGTGGAAGAATCGGTCATCGGCTGGAAGGAGTTTGAGCTGGAGGTGATGCGGGATCTGGCGGATAACGTGGTGATCATCTGCTCCATAGAAAACATCGACCCGATGGGGGTGCACACTGGCGACTCCATCACCGTGGCCCCGGCCCAAACCCTCACCGACAAGGAATACCAGCGGCTGCGGGACTATGCCATCGCCATCATGCGCGAAATTGGCGTAGAGACCGGGGGATCCAACGTGCAATTTGCCGTCAACCCTGCCAACGGCGAGGTGCGGGTGATCGAGATGAACCCGCGGGTCTCCCGCTCTTCTGCTTTGGCCAGCAAGGCCACCGGCTTTCCCATCGCCAAAATTGCCGCCAAATTGGCAGTGGGCTACACGCTGCCGGAGATCCCCAACGACATCACCCGCAAAACTCCGGCCAGCTTCGAGCCCACCATCGACTATGTGGTCACCAAGATCCCTCGCTTTGCTTTTGAAAAATTCCCCGGCGCAGAGCCGGTTCTCACCACCCAGATGAAATCGGTGGGGGAGGCGATGGCCATTGGCCGCACTTTTCAAGAATCCATCCAGAAGGCCCTGCGCTCTTTGGAAATCGACCGTCCCGGTTTTGGCAGCGATAGGCCGGAGGTTTTCCCCAAGCCGGAGGAAGTGCGGGCCAACCTGCGCACCCCCAACCCCTTCCGCCTGCTCACCATCCGCACCGCTCTGCTCATGGGCTTTTCTGCCCAGGAGATTGCCCAGCTCACCCACATCGATCCCTGGTTTATCGACAAGCTACAGGAGTTGGTGGAGGTGGAGCAAGCCCTCAAGGGGCGGGAGCTGGGATCCCTGAGCGCTGACGACTTGAGACACCTCAAGCAAATGGGCTTCAGCGACCGACAAATTGCCCACCTCACTGGATCCACGGAACATCAGGTGCGGGCCTGCCGCAAAAGCCTGGGGGTGATCCCCACCTACAAAACTGTAGATACCTGCGCCGCCGAATTTGAGGCTGCTACCCCCTACCAGTACTCTACCTACGAGAGCGAGTCGGAGATTTTCCCGGCCCGCAAAGAGAAGGTGATGATCTTGGGAGGTGGCCCCAACCGCATCGGCCAGGGGATCGAATTCGACTACTGCTGTTGTCATGCTGCCTTTGCCCTCAGCCGCCTGGGTTACGAAGCGATCATGGTCAACTCCAACCCGGAAACCGTTTCCACCGACTACGACACCGCTGATCGCCTCTATTTTGAGCCGCTCACCCATGAAGAGGTGATGAACTTGGTGGATGCTGAGCAGCCGGTCGGCCTGATCGTGCAATTTGGCGGTCAAACTCCCCTCAAGCTGGCGCAGGGGCTGGCGGCAGCCCAGGCTCCCATCTGGGGAACTTCCCCCGATTCCATCGACATTGCTGAGGATCGGGGGCGCTTCGAGCGCATCTTGCGGGAGTTGGATATTCGCCAGCCGGCCAACGGCATCGCCCGCAGCGTGGAAGAAAGCCTGGAAATTGCCCGCCGCATCGGCTATCCGGTGGTGGTGCGGCCCAGCTACGTCTTGGGGGGACGGGCTATGGAGATCGTCTATTCCGACCAAGACCTGCAGCGCTACATGCAACTGGCGGTGGCGGTGGATCCGGATCGTCCGGTGCTGGTGGATCAGTTCCTGGAAGAGGCGGTGGAGGTGGATGTGGATGCCATTGCCGACCGCACCGGCGCTGTTACCATCGGCGGCATTCTGGAGCACATCGAGCAGGCCGGGATCCACTCGGGCGATTCGGCCTGTGTATTGCCCAGCCGCACCCTCAGCCCCGAGGTGCTGCGGGTGATCCGCGAGTGGACGGTGAAGTTGGCCCAAGCTCTGAAGGTGGTGGGCCTGATCAACGTGCAATACGCCGTCCAAAAAGGTCAAGTCTATATCCTGGAGGCCAATCCGCGCGCCTCCCGCACCGTCCCCTTTGTCAGCAAGGCCATCGGCCATCCGCTGGCAGACTACGCTGCTCAAGTGATGAGCGGCAAAACCCTAGCCGAGCTGGGCTTTACCCAGGAGGTGATCCCCTCCCACATTGCCGTCAAAGAAGCGGTTTTGCCCTTCCACAAGTTTCCCGGCACCGATACGCTGCTGGGGCCGGAGATGCGCTCCACCGGCGAGGTGATGGGCATTGACACGGACTTTGGCCGCGCTTACGCCAAAGCCCAACTGGCGGCGGGGCAGAATCTGCCTCTCCAGGGGACGGTGTTCATCAGCGTCAGCGACCGGGATAAACAGGCGGTCATCCCGGTAGCCCGCGAGTTTGTGGAGCTGGGCTTTCGCCTATTGGCCACCGAAGGAACCCAAAAGGTTTTGGCCGAGCACGGGATCCCGGTGGACAAAGTCCTCAAGCTGCACGAGGGACGGCCCCACGTCATCGACGCCATCAAAAATCACCAGATTCAGCTCATTATCAACACCCCTTCCGGTGTCGAGGCGCAGCAAGATGGCCAAAAGATCCGCCGCACTGCCCTGGCCTACAAGATCCCTCTGGTGACAACCCTGGCAGGGGCCAAAGCCACTGCGGCTGCCATCCGTGCTTTGCAGTCGGGATCCCTGCAGGTGAAGTGCTTGCAGGATTTTTTTCCACCCAGGAATGCCCCAAGCAAACTTCTGGAAGCCCCATGAAGAGCCCATAGGGTCTTGCCGGCAGGAGAAAAAGCGGATCCTGAACGACTTCTCTTTCTTGAACCCATTCTTGAGAAACATCTGCTCGAGCTTGGCTGCCATCAACTGCCGGGAAGCTCTCAAAGATATCCCAATTGCAACAGGCGGGTGCTGATTTGTATCGACAAATCCATTTTTTTCACATTCCCGTTGCGGAAGTTAGGGATCCCTGTCGGCGTCCCTAAAACTGTCTAGCCTGAAAGAAGGAGACGCTTTTGGCGGTCGGCGCGGGAAGAGTTTTGCCCCGTTCAAGGAAGCCGACAAAGCAAAGAATGGTTTTGTCTCTTTAGGAGTTGGCCTATGAGTACGGTAATTCGCCGCTCCTTGGCTGCGCGGCAGCTCTGGAGTTGGAATGGCTTTTGCCAATGGATAACCAGCACCGAAAACCGGCTTTACATCGGCTGGTTTGGCGTATTGATGATCCCGACCTTGTTGGCAGCAGCCTTTTGTTTTGTAATCGCTTTTATTGCTGCTCCGCCGGTGGATGTGGATGGGATCCGCGAGCCGGTGATCGGCTCTTTGATAGGGGGGAACAATCTCATCTCGGCGGCGGTGGTGCCCACGTCGGCGGCCATCGGCTTGCACTTTTATCCCATTTGGGAAGCCGCCTCTTTGGATGAATGGCTCTACAACGGCGGCCCCTACCAACTGATCGTGCTCCATTTCCTGATCGGGGTGTGGTGCTATCTGGGCCGGCAATGGGAGCTGAGCTATCGCTTGGGTATGCGCCCCTGGATTGCGGTGGCGTTTTCCGCTCCGGCGGCGGCGGCTACGGCAGTGCTCTTGGTCTACCCCATCGGCCAGGGCAGTTTCTCGGAAGGCTTGCCCCTGGGGATCGCCGGCACCTTCTACTTCATGCTGGCTTTCCAGGCGGAGCACAACATCCTCATGCACCCTGCTAGCTGGCTGGGGGTGGCCGGCGTCTTTGGCGGCGCTCTGCTGGCCTCCCTGCACGGCTCCCTGGTGATCTCCAGCCTAATCCGCGAGACCTCGGAAGAAGAGTCACAAAATGCCGGCTACCGCTTCGGGCAGGAGGAAGTCACCTACAACTTCCTGGCCGGGCACTACGCGTTCTTGGGGCGGCTGGGGTTCCCCGGCCTGGGCCTGAGAAACAGCCGTTCCGTCCACTTCTGGATGGCGGCCCTGCCCACAGTGGGGATTTGGGCGGCGGCAATAGGTATCGGCATAATGGCCTTTAACTTGAACGGCTTGAACTTCAACCAGTCCATCCTGGACAGCCAGGGCCGCTTCATCCCCACCTACGCCGATCTCCTCAACCGCGCCAATCTGGGGATCCAGGTGATGCACGCCCCCAACGCCCATCATTTTCCCTTGCTGCTGGCGGCCAGACCCTGAGGCAGGCTAGGGGCAGTCCAGCCGGAAAGCGCGGTGAATAGCTTGCAAGGCCGGGATCCCTCGATCCCGGCGCACTACACAGCTCACCTTGATCTCCGAGGTGGCGATCATCTCGATGTTGATTCCCGCCTCGGCCAGAGCTGCAAACAGACGGGCAGCGACGCCGGGATAGGTTTCCATCTCAGCGCCGACAATGCTGACCTTGGCAATGTCGTGATCTGCGTCAACGCCTGCCGCCTGGAGCTCTTCGGCCACCTGCCGACAGACCGCCTCAGCAGCCATCGCTTGATCCTGAGGCACGGTGAAGGCAATGTCGGTGCTGGGGATCCCGTTGTGGTAGCCCCGCTGGCTTTGGATGATGGTGTCCACGATGATCCCGGCAGCCGCCAAGCGCCCGAACAAATGGGCGGCAGTTCCCGGACGATCCGGCACTTTGCGAAGGCCCAGCCGCGATTGCTTCAAATCCAAGGCAACACCGCGTACCGGGTGGCTGTCTTGAGGGGCAGCCGGCATCTTTGCCCGATGCAAGTGGGGGATCACCTGGAACGACTCTCCCAGAGCCAAGGCGGCATCACCGGCCCGCTCCGCAGCCACCACACAGCTCACCTTGATCTCGGACATGGAGATCATCTGCAAATTGATCCCGGCCTCGGCCAGCACCTGGAACATTTGCGCCGCGATCCCAGGTCGGCCCATCATCCCCACTCCGGCAATGCTGACTTTGGCCACCGCCTCATCCACAATCACCGCTGCACACTGCAGCTCTTGGCCAATCTGCCGGGCAACGGCTGCAGCCTCGGCCACCTGCGACCGGCTGACCGTAAAGGCAATGTCATTGGTGGGCTGGGGCACGGATCCCTGCGGCAAGGAGTCCGTCCCGCTGGCGTGAGCGGCTGTGAACTGGAGGGACTGCAAAATCAAATCCACATTCACCCCTGCCGCCGCGATCCCCTGAAAGAGCTGGGCGGCAATGCCAGGGCGATCCGGCACCCCCACCAACACCAACTTGGCCTGATCCCGATCCAGCTCCACCGTATCCACCGCCAGGCCCAGCTCGATACTGCTGTCGGCAGCACGAGGACGGGGGGGAGGAGAAAGAATGAGAGTGCCCTCGCATCCCGCCTGCAACGGCTCCAAGCTGGAGCGCACCCGCAGCTTCACACCGTAGTTGCGGGCAATTTCCACCGAGCGGGGATGCAGCACCTGCGCCCCCAAGCTGGCCAGCTCCAACATTTCATCACTGGTGATCTCCGGCAACAGCCTGGCCTCAGGCACCTTACGCGGATCCGTGGTGAAGATCCCCGGCACATCGGTGTAGATCTCGCACAGCTCTGCTCCCAAGGCCACTGCCAAGGCCACTGCCGTGGTGTCGGATCCCCCCCGACCCAGGGTGGTGATCTCCAGCTCCGCCAGGCTGGTGATGCCCTGAAACCCGGCCACCACCACCACCTCTTCCCGCTCCAGGTGCTGCCACAGGCGGTCGGTGTGGATGTGCAAAATGCGGGCCCGGCTGTGATCCCGAGTGGTGACAATGCCCACCTGGGCTGCTGTCAGGGAAAGGGCAGGACACCCCAAGCGTTGCAGCGCCAAGGCCACCAGGGCAATGCTCACCTGCTCACCGGTGGAAAGGAGCATATCCCATTCCCGCAACTGGGCCGGTGTGGTCGGGGATCCCTGCAAGATCTGTTCCCCCAGATCCACAAGGCGATCGGTTTCATCCCCCATCGCCGAGACCACCACCACCACCCGATGCCCTGCCTTCACCGTGTGGGCCACCCGTTGAGCCACGGCCTGGATACGCTCCACAGAGCCGACAGAGGTACCGCCGTACTTTTGAACAATTAAGCTGCGTTGCATGAGAGGAGAACGAGGTCAGGGGCGGTTTGGATCCTACCCCGGATCTAGGCCAAGCCCAGTCCATTTTGCAAAAACGGCGGCACCGGCAGCAGGATCAGCACCAGCAGCGTTAGCATCCCCAGCCCCAGCAGATCCCGGGCCTCGTCCAGTTCCGTCACATCGTTGAGGGCCGGCTCGTCAGCACTGGAAATCACAAACAGCAGCAGCGCCCAGAGCAACAGCCAAGGCTGCACCGTCAAAGCCAGCAGCAGCACCAACCAGCGGGCTACCCGGCCCACATTCGCTCCCATCTGCTGTCCATACACTGCGTGGACAATGTGCCCTCCATCCAGTTGGCCCACCGGCATGAGGTTAAAGGCAATCACCACCAAGCCCAGCCAGCCGGCAAAGGCCAGCGGGTGCAGCTCGATCACCTGCCCCGGCTGCAACTGATCCCCCAGCACCATGCGGGCCAGAATTGCCAGCAGCACCGATAGGCGCGGGTCAATGCGATGAAAACTAATCGGGGTCGGCTGCCCCTCGGGCACCGCGGGAGGATCTACAGGCGCCGAAAACACCAGCCCCAGCAACAACATGCCCAAAGCAACAAGACTCCCTGCCAGCGGCCCGGCGACGGCGATATCAAACAACACCTTGCGGTTGGGCACCGGCTCTTTCAACTGGATAAACGCCCCAAAAGTCCCTAGGACAAAAGGCACCGGGATGAAATAGGGCAGCGAGGTTTTGATGTGGTGGCGGCGGGCCACCCAGTAACGAGTCCACTCATGGGATCCCAAAATGGCAAGGATCCCGACCGCATAGGGCAATCCTTTCATCAGAGAGGGCAAATGCAGCAGCCGGTCAGGGCTAACCCCAGCCGCGTGGGCCCCAGCACTGAGGGTCGTCCAGAAGGTGAATAGCAACAGCCCCAAAGCCAGCAGCGGCAACTCTCGACTGTCCGCCGGGGAGCGCCGCGCCGCCGGGTTGGGCACCAAGGCAAAAAAGGGCTTACCGGCAAACCCCTCCTGCAGCACCACCAAAAAGCGTTTGCCGAAAGTGGTTTCCACGTTTTGCTGCACCCGCTCATAGGCTTCACTGGGATCCGCCCGCAAGTTGCCCCGGCAGATGATCGCCTGGGGGCGGTACTCCACATTTTGCAAATAAAAGACGTTCCAGGGGAAGCAATGGCTCAGCTTCTCCCGCGGCACTTCGGAGATGGGGGTGTGGGCAAGAGCCAGCGAGACCGGATCTGCGGCGCCGTCTTCCTCCTCTTCCTCTGGCTCAGGTTCCCCAGCCGGCGAGGGATCCGCTTCTGGAGAGGAGTTTTCCACCTCTGGCCGAGGGCCTCCGGTTGAGGGTCGAATACCCCCTCGTCTCACCAAGGTCATGCTGGTAAAGTAGGAGGTGAGAAACAGCAGCAACATCAGCAAGGGAGGCAATTCGTACTGAAACACCTGACGCCCCAGCACCCAAACCAAAGGGGGCAGCATCATCACCAGCCACAGGATCCGCCACGGCACCTTCGAAAGGCGGGCCACACTTTTTTGCAGCAGCAGGTAGGTTGCAGAACCCACCAGCGCCAACAGGATCCAATCTGCCATGAGTTCAAAAAACGGAGGAGAACACCTGATACATTTACGCTGAACACTGCTGAACATCACTGTTCAACTATGCAGCGATGGCATTCTGTTTGTTTCCATTCGCGTTAGCGGGACGGAGTCCAAACAGAATGGCGGTATCCCGCAAAGCTTTGAGTAGAATACCCAAAGCGCAGTTTCCGTGTCGTCTTACTACCAATTTTCTGCTTTGCTTTGGCTACCATGTTGGCAGACTCGAAAGTAAACAGAAAGATCAACTGGTAGTAATCCGTACTGAACATATTATACATTATTTTCAGTATAGTTGAGCTTATTATTGACTAGAGTCATGCTCTACCAAGCTAGCAGCAAATCCAATCCCCTCGCTACAGCTTGCAGCCGGGATCCCTGAAGAGCCAATTGAGGCTTGGCCTGCCCATAGACCGCCACCATTCCGGGGCAAACTTTTCATTCGCGCGAGCGGTGCGGAGCACTTTACTTCTTGTCAGCAGTGGGGCGAAAAAGAGGGATCCCCTTGAGGCGTGCTTATGCTGCCGGCGTCCACTGCACAGCTTCGCCCATGGGCCCCAACCTCAACCCAGTATCTATTCTGGCCAAAAGGTATTCCCTGTCATGCCTCGCAGGGTGAAATAAACAAATAGAAGCAACAAAAGGGATCCCAGCGTAACCATAGCCGCCGCTGTTGGACTTTTGCGATACAGGCCGACAAAAGGCTGGAGGCCAGCCCAGATCCCCCCCAGCAAAACGGTAATAAAGTAAGTGGGATAACGGGAGACATTCTCCACAAACTGGTCTTCCAGTCTTCTGGGGGGCTGCGGTTGTGGCATAAGAGGCTGGGGCTCCAACTCCTTTTTTCTCAGTGTGCCATAGGTAGCTGTCAACCATCTGGAGGCTGGCCATCTTCAGGGAACTGGCGGCAACTCAAAAAGTGTAGTCATCTCAAACTAGATTGAGACACTCCCCAAACGCTCCGCGCCGCTGCTGCGACCCCCCAGCTCATCTCTCTGGGAGAGGGGGGTTGGAGAGCAATGCAACGGAAATGAAAATGACTATAAATCTCCTCCATTATGACTATAAATCTCCTCCATTGGCGCTCTTTTGGCAGCCGAGCAACCTCGGCTCCCCAGCCGCTGTGGCACCAACCGACCGGTAAGCAGCCTCTCTGCCGCTTGGCTCACAGCCTCCGCGAGGGAGAAAGTCCATCGTCCCCTCATATCAAAAAGAACATCTACTTCACGAAGAGTGGTTGGAGCAAAGGGGAGACTGCGCAGATTCAGGAAACCGAGAACCTGATATGGTAGGCGTTATCCTGCCTGATCTGCTCTTTTGCTCAGTGCAGCCTCCCCTCTTCATAGACTGATGCGAGAATTGCCCTCTGATCCTTCCAATCGTGCCGGCGTACCCTTTGGGGATCAGACCCTGGCTCTGATGCGCGTCCAGGAGGCCCTGGATCAATTGGAGGCAGCCATTCTCAGTAGCCCTCGCCTGTTTTGGTCTCGCACCCTTATTGAAGAGGAAAAGATTCTGGAGCAGTTAGACTTTATCCGCCTGAACCTGCCGACAGCCCTGGAGGAAGCGGAGGAACTGCTGCGCCAGCGGGATCGGATCTTGGCAGAGGCCAATCGCTACGCCCAAGAAATTGTGGCCGCAGCCCAACGTAGGGCTGAGCAGCTCCTCAACGAATCGGCGATTCTGCGACAGGCCCAAGCTCAGGCGGAGCAGTTATTGCAACAAGCCTATCAACATAGTGAGGAGGTGCGGCGACAGACACTGCAGGAATCGGAGCGCCTGCAGCGGGAGGCCCACCGTTACGTGGATCAGGTGTTGCAAGACTTGGAGTTGCGGTTGGTGGAGTCCTTGCGGGTGATCCGCAACGGGCGGCAAAATCTGCAGACCTAACAGAGAAGAGTCAGACTGGGGCTTGAGCGCTGCCTTCAACCTGTGCCAGGAGCATTTTTATCCCACGTTGTGCAAGTCTTTGGGAGCAGTGGGTTAGGGATCCCCTGAGCAGGCGAGGGACAGCTCCCCTCGCTAGACTTGAGCAGAAGACGTTCCCCGGCGGCCCTTGACATCCTCTCTGCCCATCATCCTTGGCGTATCAGGCGCTTCAGGGATGCTCTATGCTGTGCGTGCTCTGCATGTTCTGCTCAGCCTGGACTACTGTGTCGAAGTGGTGGTCTCCAAAGCGGCCTATCAGGTGTGGCAGGGAGAACACGGGGTGCTGCTGCCGACAGACCCCCGCAAGCAGGCCCACTTTTGGCGACAACAAGCCGAGAGCAGCGGTGGATCCCTGGTTTGTCATCGCTGGCAGGATGTGGGGGCAACCATTGCCAGTGGCTCCTATCGCACGCAGGGGATGTTGGTGATCCCGTGCAGCATGGGTACAGTTGCCAAGTTGGCTGCCGGCTTGAGCTCGGATCTGCTGGAGCGGGCTGCTGATGTGCAGCTCAAGGAGGGACGACGCTTGGTGGTGGTGCCGCGGGAAACCCCCTTTAGCCTGATCCACCTGCGCAACTTGACCACCCTGGCAGAAGCGGGGGCGCGTATTGTCCCGGCCATTCCGGCTTGGTACCACCAGCCGCGTACCATCCTAGATTTGGTGGATTTTGTGGTGGTGAAGGCGTTGGATCAGTTCGGTATTGATGGCGATCTCATTCGCCGCTGGCAGGGGATGCGCCAGCATCAGATCCTCAAGCTGCCCCCTGATCTCTGAGCGGGATCCCTTTTCCCGGCGGCAGGCTGGGATTTGGCTTGGGGGTGTTCCAAGCTGGGGGGGGCCCTGTGCCGATAGCCCTCACTTGTGGCACCTTGCCGGGAATAGCTCAGATCACTTGCTGAGCTAGCCGACTCGGGGATCCCGCTGAAGGGGGGTGGGCAAGTCAGGGCAGGTCTCCAGACTGGCCGCCCATTCCCCGATGAGGGTGTTGACCCAGTGAGGCAGCTCGTCGTGGGCGCAGTGGCCTACTCCCGGCAGCTTCACCAAGGTGAGGGCAGGTTGCCAGCGCTTAAATTGGTCTGCCAAAAAACTGGGCACTGCCGGATCTTCTCGGCCCCAAAGTAGCAAGATAGGCATTTTTAGGGTGGGCAGCAGGCGTTTGGGGCTGTCGAAGCGGCGGCAGAGAATGGCCCTCAGACCGTCCAAAAACACGTGGGCTGCCCCCGGCTCAAAGGCCGGTCTCTGGAAGATCTGCACCAGCTCGTCATCCACCTGCTCATCCCGCTTGTAGACATTCTTGATCCAAGCTCGTAGCACCTCGGTTTGTCGCAGCCAGTTGAAGAGGTGGGGATAAGTGAGGGGGCACCCCAGCAACGACAGAATCCCTTCGCAGAGGGCTCGCACCAGAGCATCCCAGGGAGAGGGCAATTCTTCCGGATGGGGCCCATCGGCGCAGCTAATCAAGCACAGGCCCTTCACCATCTGGGGATAGCGGGCGGCGGCAATGACTCCCACCAAGCCCCCGATGGAATGGCCCACCAGGATGCTGGGCTGCTGAATGTGAGTTTGCCAAAACTCGTGTACCTGCTCCACCCACAGATCAACGCTGTAGGCAATCTCCGGCTTGGCACTCTTGCCAAATCCCAGCAGGTCGAGGGCATAGACGGAGCGCTGGGATCCCAGAGGGAGAATGTTGTGGCGCCAATGACCCACTGACGCTCCAAATCCATGGATTAAAAGGGCCGGAGCTGCCGTCAAGTTGACGACACCGGCAGGGGTTTGGGCACGACTGGGGGTGTAGGTGAAATGGATGGGCCAGCCCCGCCAATGCCAGGTTTGGGAGTAGCCGTAGCGAGGCAAAGCCGACAAGGGATCCCTGTCGCTACCCGTTGGGGAAGAGGAGGGCGCATCAACAGAGGAGAAACCGGGATTGCCGACGGAATTGGCGCTGACCCGAGCAGAAGGGGAAGGATGGGAGTTGAGTCTGTGCAAGGGAGGAGTGGGTGACAACAATAGGCTCATCTCCAATTTAGGCTAGACCAATCTTAGTGGTTTTCTCGGCTCGCCCAAAGCTACTTTGCCACCGGTTCTTCTTTAGGACATGCCAGCATGACTGTGCCCCTGACTCCAGACCCAATGAATGAAGCCTTCCAGGTAGACCCAATCACTGCTGCCAGCTTCCGCCAGATCGATCAGGAGATCGGCCCCCACCCCTGGCAAGGGATCCCTTATGAGGTGGTGCGCCGTGCCATTCATGCCACTGCCGACTTTGAGCTGCGGGATCGCTTTTTCTTCGGCCCCAACGCCGTTGAACACGCCCTGGCAGCCCTACGGCAAAAGCAGCCTGTCATTGTCGATGTCAGGATGGTGGCAGCTGGGATCCAGTCAGGTCTGAAAGCCCAAGGGATCCCCCTCTACTGTGCTTTGGACTGGGTGGAGGAGCCCCGTTGGCCCGGTCAAACCCGCGCCGCCAATGGGATGGTGAACTTGGCACGCCGCTATCCAGAAGCCCTGTTTGTCGTTGGCAATGCCCCCACCGCGTTGCTGGCTTTGGTGGAGGAGATTCGGGCAAAGCGGGTCAAGCCGGCTTTGGTGATCGGAGTGCCGGTGGGATTTGTGGCGGTGGAAGAGGCCAAGCAGGCGTTGGCGCAAACGGATGTTCCCCAGATTCGGGTGGAGGGCCGCAAAGGGGGATCCCCAGTTGCTGCTGCCATTGTCAATGCCCTTCTCTTGGCAGCTCAACGGGATCCCATCCCCAACTGACTAGAATTGAAGGGATATCTTCAGACCTTTCCCATGACCCCAGAACAAGAGGAGTGGCTGATTCGCAACCTTCAGCAACAACAAGAACAAATCCAAGAAATGCGGGCCGAGCAGCAGCGGTCGGCTGAGCGCTTTGAGGCTCAGATGGTTGAGATGCGGCAGGGCTTTGCAGCCCAAATCTCCGAGATCCGGGCTGAGCAGCAGCGGTCTGCCGAGCGCTTTGAGGCCCAGATGGCCGAAATGCGGGCCGAGCAGCAGCGATCTGCCGAGCGCTTTGAGGCTCAGATGGTTGAGATGCGGCAGGGCTTTGCAGCCCAAATCTCCGAGATCCGGGCTGAACAGCAACGATCTGCCGAGCGCTTTGAGGCCCAGATGGCCGAAATGCGGGCCGAGCAGCAACGATCTGCCGAGCGCTTTGAGGCCCAGATGGCCGAAATGCGGGCCGAGCGGCAGGCTATGGAAGCCCAACTCCAGACCGAAATCCAGGAGATCAGGGCGTTGATCCAACAGAACCAGGAGCGGATTCGACAGAACGAAGAGCGGGGAGACGAGCTGGAGGTGGCCATACAGGAGTGCCGCCGAGATATGCAGGCTGGGTTTGCCGAACTGAGGGAAGCGCAAGCCATGATGATGGAGCAATTTCGGGAGCGCGATGGCCGCCTGATCGAGGCTCAACTCAGCTTTATTCGGGAGATGCGGGAAATGCAACGGGAAGTGGCGGAGCTGCGACTGGATTTTCTCAATCACATGCGCCAATACCACCCACCTGTCGAACGTTAAATGGCTACGGCAGCACCTGGGCGGTCACCTCAGCTTGCGGTCGTAGGGGTAGCGGGGGATGGCTCTGTGGCTTCCTGGGGGATCCCCCCCCTTTCCCAAGCCAGGGTTTTGGCAGGAGCCCCTCATCTGCTCCGGCACTTTACCGATCATCCGGCCCGCAAGATCCCGCTCACCGGGCCGGTGGAAAGTTGGATCCCGCTTTTGCAGCAGGAGATGGCTCAGGGATCCCTAGTTTTGTTGGCCAGCGGGGATCCGCTTTTTTTCGGGATCGGGCGGCTGTTGACGGAGTATTTCCCAGCGGAGCGGTTGGCCTTCTATCCGCAGGTGAGCTCGGTGCAGCTGGCCCTGAACCGCCTGCAGATCCCCTGGCAGGAGGCGACCATCCTCAGCCTGCACGGGCGGGGAGTGGAGCGGTTGGAAGCCGTTCTCAAGCAGGGATCCCCTGTGATCGTGGTGCTCACCGATCCGGAGCATACACCGACCGTCTTGGCCCAGTTCATTGCCGACCTGCGGCTGCCGGTGCGTTACCAAGCCTGGGTCTGTAGTCAACTGGGATCCCCTCAAGAGCAGATCGTGCCCCTCCAGGAAGGTCAGAATTCATCCTTCTCCAACCCCAACGTGGTGGTGCTGCGACGGGTAGAACCGGAGCCAGATCCCCATCGCTGGCCTTTGGTAGGGATCCCGGACGACCAGTTCTACACCTTTCCCGACCAGCCCGGCTTGATCACCAAGCAGCCCATCCGCCTGCTCACCTTGGGATCCCTGCAGCTCCCCCAGGAGGGCGTGGTGTGGGACATCGGTGCCGGCACCGGCTCGGTGGCCATCGAAATAGCCCGTCTTTCCCCCCAACTTCAGGTGTACGCCGTTGAGCGGAATGCCGCCGGCATCTGCCTGATTCGGCGCAACCGGCAACGCTTTGGACTGGAGAACCTGCAGGTGATCCCGGGGGCAGCCCCCCAAGTGTTGGCCGACCTGCCAGATCCGGATCGGGTGGTGCTGGGCGGTGGCGGCAAAGGGATCCGCGACCTGCTGCCGGTGGTGGAAGCCCGCCTGCGGCCTGGAGGGATCTTAGTGGCCAACTTCGCTACCCTAGAAACCTGCAGTGAAGCCCTGCAATGGCTGCGTTCTCGGGGCTGGCAAGTCCGAGTGGATCACGTTCAGATCTCCCGCTCTGCCGTCCTGGCCGAGGGCACCCGCTTTGCCCCCCTGAACCCGGTTTACCTGCTGCAAGGGATCCCTTCAAATTGGAAAGCCCAGTAAGCCCCCCGTTGCTCTGCTTTCCCTTCTCCCTGTGGGGGAGGGAAAGTTATCCCTCGTCCTCCTCATCGGCGGTGAACCCCGGTCGGTACAGGTAGGCGGAGGAGGGACGGTTGGTCTTCTTGATTTGGTCTTTGATGGATTCCAGGTCGATGTAGCGATCCGCCAAGTTGATCAGTTGATCGCTGGTCATGGAACGCAGGCTAACCACCTCCACTCGTGCCCCTTGGTAGCTAACGGCATTGACCGCATAGGCCAAGTCTCCATCGCCGCTCACCAGCACAGCCGTCTCATACCAGCGCACCAGCGACAGCATATCCACGGCAATTTCCACATCCAGGTTGGCTCTCTTGGATCCATCGGGCAACTGGGTTAGCTCTTTGGTAACCACGCGGTAGCCATTGCGGCGCATCCAGAGCAAAAACCCCTGCTGCTTTTCGTTGTTGCGATCGACGCCGGTGTAGAAAAAAGAGCGCAAAAGGGGCGACCGACCACTCAGCGTCTTCAGCAGGCGGGTGTAGTCGATCTCAATGCCCAGTTGCAGAGCGGCGTAGAACAGATTAGACCCGTCGATGAATATGGCCACACGCCCACGGTTGTCCTGCAAGGGATCCGCAGGCTGAAAGCCGGGATCAGGATCAAGACGCAGCATTCGGGTTTTCTTCTCCAAGTTTTGACAAAAGGGCAGAAAAAAGAGGTGTTAAATGGGTTTAATCGCCAATACAGCTCTTTCCGGCAGCACTGACTACAGCTAATGCAGACGCCTCTCTTGTGCGATAGGGATCTTACTGCTTCCCAGAGTGATCTGCAGAATTCCCATGAAGTCGGAAAAAGCCGTAAAAGGCTGCCCCAAGCCTTGGGACACATGATTTACCCTAGCGCAGGAGAGACGATCCCCGGAGAAGATTTCCAAAATCCTAAAGAAAAATACCTACGAAAGGAGAGGCTTTGGGGATGGAGTGCGGGGATGGGCCGGTGCCTTACCGCTTTTCGAGCCCCTTGCACAGAGGGGTGCTGCGCAGCCGCTACAAGCGGTTTTTGGCCGATGTGGAGCTGGAAAACGGGCAACAGATCATCGCCCATTGCCCCAACACGGGGCCGATGAGTGGGGTCTGTCAGGTGGGGGCACCTGTGTACCTCTCCCATCACCCAGAGCCGAAACGGAAACTGGCCTACACCTGGGAAATGATCCAGGTGGATGGGGTATGGGTGGGGATCAACACCAGCTTGCCCAATCGCCTGGTGGACTGGGGGCTGGAGCGAGGGTGGTTTCCTCAATTGGCAGGGTTTTCTCGCCGGCAACGGGAGGTGACCTGCGGCAAGAGCAAAATCGACTTTCTGCTGACAGGAGACGCTGGCTCGGCCTATCTGGAGGTGAAGAACACCACCTGGGCCAAGGGATCCCGTGCGCTGTTTCCCGATACGGTGACCACCCGCGGCCAAAAACACTTGGAAGATCTGATCCAGATCCGCCAACAGGGTCAGCGTGCCCTGCTGATGTACTGGATCAATCGCGCCGATTGCACCGAGTTTGCCCCCGGCGAAGAACGGGATCCCCGCTATGCCCGTCTGTTTCGTGAGGCCCTGCAGGTCGGGGTAGAGATGTTGCCCTATCGGGTCGAGGTTTCGCCGGCAGGGATCCGCCCCTTGGGTTTGGCCAAAATCGTTGTCTAAGCACCCCAAAAGAAGGGGCAAGCTCTCTTGAAACGGCTGGGGATCGCCTATAATTCTGTTTTCTCCAGATTCTTCCATTTTCCAGGCATTTGAGGACCATGAGCGAACCTTCCTCCCGTCCTCATCACATTGTTCTCACCTCCCATCCCTCCCCTTATGGGACGCAAGCCCAGCCGATTCGCTGGGGATCCTTGGATCCACTGCAGCGGGGGCCGGTGGTGGGTAGCCTGACCAATCTTGCCCATCGCAATGTCATCGGCACCCATGCGGGAGCCTACGCTGTCTATCGGGCATTGGCTGTAGCCAGTGGCTCTTTGCAGGCGGATCACCGCGCCGATTTAACCAATACTGCCCCGGTGGTGTCGATTGGCCCTCACCCAAGCTGGGGAGATCCAGACCGGATTGTGTCTTTGGATCCCTGGGGAGCAGTTGTGGGGGAAGTCTTTGCTCCCCTCTATGCCCAGGGCTACGACATTCGTCCCACCATTGCCATTACCCAGGCCCACATCCACATGCCCGAACTGCAGGAGGCGGTCAACAAAGGGCGGTTGCGGGTGGATGGCCGGATCCTCAAAGACAATGGCAGCCTGGTGGTCACCAAAGCCGCAATCGAGCCGGTCTGGTACCTGCCGGGGATCGCCAAACGATTGCAGGTGAGCGAAAGCCTGCTGCGCCGCACCCTCTTCGAGCAGACGGGAGGCATGTTTCCAGAATTGGTGACTCGCCCAGACCTATCGGTGTTTTTGCCGCCCATCGGTGGCCAGACGGTGTACATCATCGGGCAAGTGGCCGCCATCACCGACCCGGCTTTGCCCCTGGCGGTGCGGGTTCACGACGAATGCAATGGTTCCGATGTGTTTGGCTCGGATATTTGCACCTGCCGCCCCTACCTGGTGCATGGCATTGAGGAATGCGTTAAGACGGCCCAGGCCGGTGGAGCTGGGGTGATCGTGTACCTGCGCAAAGAAGGCCGCGCCTTGGGAGAGGTGACCAAATTTTTGGTCTACAACGCCCGCAAGCGCCAGGAAGGAGGGGATCGGGCTGATGCCTACTTCGCCCGTACCGAGTGTGTGGCAGGGGTGCAAGACATCCGCTTCCAGGAGTTGATGCCGGATGTGCTCCATTGGCTGGGCATAACCCGAATCGATCGCCTGATTTCCATGAGCGACCTCAAGTATCGAGCCATCACCAACTCCGGCATTGAGGTCGTGCAGCGGGTGCCCATCCCAGAAGAGCTGATCCCGGCGGATGCCCGTGTGGAGATCGAGGCCAAAAAAGCTGCCGGCTACTACACTGAGGGTGAGGTACTGGATGCGGAGCGGCTGGCCCAAATCCGAGGAAGAGCCTTGGTGGAGTGAGCGGGATCCCTCATGCAAGTGGCTACCTGGAATGTCAACTCCATTCGCACCCGGCTGCCTCAGGTTTTGGCTTGGCTGGACAGCCAGGGATCCCTGGATGTGCTCTGCCTGCAGGAGACTAAGGTGGTGGATGAAGACTTTCCCCGGGCGGCCTTTCAGGAGCGGGGCTTTCATGTGGAGGTCTACGGGCAAAAGTCCTACAACGGTGTGGCTCTGATCAGCCGGGATCCCCCGGAAAAAGTAGAACGGGGGTTTGGTGCGCTGCTGCCTTCGGCGGCAGATTTGGACGAGCAAAAGCGGCTGATGAGCGCCATCTACCGCGGGATCCGTATTCTCAACCTTTATGTGCCCAACGGTTCTGAGGTGGGATCGGAAAAATATGCCTACAAATTGCGTTGGCTGGCCACACTGAAGGATTACCTCGCGGTTGCCCTGAGCCAAGGGGATCCCATCTTGCTCTGCGGGGACTTCAACATTGCCCTGGAAGATCGGGATATTTATGATCCCCAAAAAGCGGGAGAAATCATGGCTTCCGAACCGGAGCGACAAGCCCTGCGGGAGATCCTGGCTTTAGGGTTTGAAGATGCGTTTCGCAGGTTCACCCCAGATCCCGGCCATTTTAGCTGGTGGGACTATCGCTCGGGGGGGTTTCAAAGGAATCGCGGCTGGCGCATTGATCATCATTATCTGTCTCGTGAGCTACAGGAGAAAGCCACCGCTTGCTGGATCGATGTTGAGCCACGGCGGGCCGAAAAACCCAGCGATCATGCCCCTGTCATTGTTGCCCTGGATATTTAAGCGCCTTGTTATAGTCATTTCAAGCTAGGTTGAGACACTCCCCAAACGCTCCCTGCCACTGCCTTCACCCCTTCTCTCAGAGGAAGAGGGGAGCCAGGCGGAAATGTTTCATTCCTGTTTAAATGACCATAACAGCTCATACCAACCAGCCATCCAATTAAAATGGAGCGGCCTCTTCGAGAATTTTCAGCTAGAAATCGCAGGAGCCCCGCACTGTACCCGTAGGGTCAGTGCCGGGAGGAATGCGGAAGTTATGATAGAACCATGACTCAAGTCCTGACCGTCTCCTGCAAGCTCAAGGTGTCCCAGTCGCAAGCCGCAAAGTTGGATGCGACAATGGATGCCTTTGTGCAGGCGTTGAACTGGGTCAACCAAAACACACCAGAAAAAGTAGTCAACGCAGTCAAACTCCAGTCCCTTTGCTATTACCAGATTCGCGCTCGGTTTGGCTTGTCCAGTAACTTGGCTCAGCAGGTCTGCAGACGGCTGGCCGGTGCCCGTAAAGTTGCCCGACAGAAAAACCGTCCGGTCAAAGCGTTCAAGAGAGGCTTTGCGACCTACGATGCCCGTATCTTTTCGTTCCGCGAGAAAGACTGGACGGTGTCGCTGACCACGGTTGGGGGTCGAGAGCGCTTTGAGCTGGCGATTGGCCGCTACCAGAGAGAACAGTTGGCAGGCTCCAATCCCAAATCTGCCACTCTGGTCAAGCGTAAAGACGGCTCCTACTCTATTCAGATCTGTGTGGAAGCGGAGCCATCCCCACCGCAAGGCACGGATAGAGTGCTGGGCGTGGATTTGGGAAGGACGGATATTGCCCATACGTCAGAGGGGGACAACTGGAATGGACAGCAGTTGAACCGAATCCGAGACCACTACTCCAAGCTGAGGGCGGTACTTCAACGCAAAGCCAGTAAGGGCACCCGCAGTTCGCGGCGCAGATGCCGTCAACTGTTGCAACGGCTGTCTGGCAAGGAGAGGCGCTTTCAGGCGTGGGTCAATCATCGCATCTCCAAAGCTATTGTCTCTAGGGCAAAGGCGACAAACAGCGCTCTTGCTCTGGAAGACTTGACAGGGATCCGGAAAAGAGTCAATCAACAGCCACGCAGCAAAGCCGAACGGCGCAGGGCCAACAGTTGGGCGTTTTATCAACTCCGTCAATTTTTGGAGTACAAGGCTCTGCGTGCGGGGGTTGCTTTGATTCTGGTGCCGCCTGCCTACACGTCGCAGACCTGCCACCGGTGTTTGCACATTCATCCCGACCCTGCGCAATCCTACCGCAGTGGAAAGAAGTTTAAGTGTGGACACTGTGGATGGGAAGGGGATGCGGATTTGAATGGTGCGAATGTGATTGCGCTTTTGGGGGCTGCTGTAAACCAGCCTAGAGGTTCGTGGTTGGCTTGCCAACTGCAGGGCTACCGAAAGCCCGCCCTGTGCTGCGAAGCAGTCAGGGTCGGGTAGTTTACAACCATTCTGTGTTCAGGGCTAAGCTGAGCCATGCTTTGCTGTAGAGCCTGTTGGTAGTGCAAGTGCATCAGGTCGGGGCCAGGGTGAGCGACATCCGATCCGAGGGCCAGGTTTTGGGTTTGGGAGTGTTGCCGGGCGCAGCGCCGCCGCTGATCTGAGGCCACATTCCAACAGATGCGATACAGCCAAGTGGAAAACTGGGCCGAGCCGCGAAACCGAGGCAACCCTTTCCAGGCACGAATAAACACTTCCTGTACCAGGTCATCCAAAAGATCGGCTCCACACAAGGGATAGAGGATATTCCGTACCGACTGCTGGTATTTGCGGTAGAGTTGGCGAAAGCTCTGGCTGTCGCCGTTGAGGCAGCGCTGGATCAGCTCCCAATCGGATGTATCCTTTGCCGCCTGCACGAGAGGACGCTCCCTTGTTCTCAACCTTGCTTTGTCTGACTCCCAATGCCCCCAAAAGGTTCAAAGGATCCCTGCCTGCGATGGCCCTCCACTTCCCGCCAAGATACCGGCATCTTCTGATTGCCGTTTTCCCTCGAAGGATGCTCGCCAGCAGGTATTCCTCTTGCCTATTCGCACTTTCTCAATCCCAACTCTATTGGATTCTATCGGATCATCGACCTACAATTCCAATAACACCAAAAAAGGGAATGAAAAGCTAATCTTCATAGCTGCCTGGCCATGACCAAAACAACTCAAATAACCGATAAACCCGATCTGTTTGGATTCCTCTATCGTCACCCGACGCTCACCCTTGCCATTCTGTTGGGGCCACCTCTCATTTGGTTGCTGGTCTTTTACTTGGGGCCGCTGCTGGCGCTGCTGCTGCAAAGTTTTTATCATCTGGATCCCTTTACCGGCCTGATCCTGAGAAAGTTTACTTTGGCCACCTATCGAGAGCTGCTCACTCCGGCCAATGTGGATATCTTTGTCCGCAGCTTGACTATGGCTTTGGCAGTCACTTTGGCTGCCATTGTGTTGGCTTTTCCTCTGGCCTATACCATGGTCAGACTGGCCTCTCCTCGCTGGAAGGGCTTTTTGTATTTGTTGGTGCTCCTACCGCTTTGGTCTAGTTATTTGATTCGGGTTTATGCCTGGAAGTTGATCTTGGCTAAAGAAGGGATCCTTACCTATCTACTCACCCATGTGGGCCTACAGGGCTGGGTGGAAAAGATTTTGCAGTTGCCCGGGATCGGTGGGCCATCGCTGGCCGTATCCAACTTGGGTATTTTCTTGGTGTTTCTCTATGTTTGGCTGCCCTATATGATTCTGCCGATCCAGGCGGCTTTGGAGCGAGTGCCTGATAGCTTAATTGAGGCTTCTGCAGATTTGGGAGCT
Source organism: Thermostichus sp. MS-CIW-34 (assembly GCF_054060435.1). Taxonomy (NCBI): domain Bacteria; kingdom Bacillati; phylum Cyanobacteriota; class Cyanophyceae; order Thermostichales; family Thermostichaceae; genus Thermostichus; species Thermostichus sp. MS-CIW-34. The sequence goes on from NZ_JBSSDE010000024.1 coordinate 32,668, forward strand.
CAGGGTTGGCAAACGTTCCGCCATGTTACTCTTCCCCTCGCCTTGCCAGGGATCCTGGCCGGGTCGGTCTTCACCTTTTCCTTAACGCTAGGAGATTTTGTGGTGCCTTATTCTCTGGGCAATTCCAGCTATTTCATCGGGCAGGCAGTTCTCGCCTTTCAGGGCACCTCTGGCAACATTCCCTTGGCGGCAGCCTTCACGGTTGTGCCGATGGGGATCATGACCGTCTATCTGCTAGTGGCCAAGCGGCTGGGGGCTTTTGAATCGGTGAGCTGACCCGATCAAGGATTTTTCCAACACATGAGGAGCCAACTGAGCTAGGCTGATAAGTGTTAACGAATGTATCGGGCTGTCCCTATGGTGCTCTTTGGCTTTGGCAAACTTGGCAAGAAACTGTCCCTGCCCAAACCGGAAGAAGCCTTGCCGGGCCGGGCCGAGCCGATGGTGATCGTGAATCGGCATTTTGTCAATGGCCATCCGCTGCAGCCGCCTTTTCCCGAGGGCATGGAGCTGGCCATGTTCGGCATGGGCTGCTTCTGGGGGGCAGAGCGCAAGTTTTGGCAGGTGCCAGGGGTGTTCAGCACAGCGGTGGGCTACGCTGGCGGGTTTACCCCCAACCCCACCTACGAAGAGGTCTGTACTGGCCTGACTGGCCACAACGAGGTGGTGCGGGTGGTTTACGACCCAGCTCAGGTCAGCTATGCCCAACTGCTGAAGGTGTTTTGGGAAAATCACGACCCTACCCAGGGGATGCGCCAGGGCAATGATGTGGGCACCCAATACCGCTCCGGCATCTATGTGTATTCTCCGGCGCAGCGGGAGCTGGCGGAAAAAACCCGCGATCTCTATCAGCAGGCCCTAACGGCCCACGGCTACGGCCAGATCACCACCGAGATCTTAGACGCGCCTGAGTTTTACTACGCCGAAGACTACCACCAGCAATATCTGGCCAAGAATCCGCGCGGCTACTGCGGCCTGGGGGGCACTAAGGTTTGTCTGCCAGAGATCCTCACCGAGCCCGTCTGATCCACACCCTGACGGATCAAAAGATCCGGCGGGAATGGGATCCCCGCTCAAGGAACTCCCTAGCCACTAGGGTTACCACCGCCAGCAAGGAGAGCACCACCGCCGCCGCATAGGCTGAGCCGGTGGCATAACTGCGGTAGGCATCTTCCACGAACAAGGGCAAGGTCTGGGTGCGGCCAATGATGTTGCCGGAAACCACAGCCACAGCGCCGAACTCCCCCATGGCGCGGGCATTGGTCAAGATGACGCCGTACAGAAGGCCCCAGCGGATGTTGGGCAGGGTGATTCTCCAGAAGATCTGCCAGGGGGTCGCCCCCAGCGTTTTGGCGGCTTCTTCCTGGTCGGTGCCTGCCTCCTCCAACACCGGCAACACTTCCCGCGCCACAAAAGGAAGGGTGATGAAAGCCGTTGCCAACACAATGCCCGGAAATGCAAAGATAACCCGCAAGTTCCAGGATCCCAGCCAACCCTGACGCCCGAAGATGAGCACCAGCATTAGGCCAGCCACCACCGGGGAAATGGAAAAGGGCAGATCGATCAGGCTCAGCAGCAGCGCCCGCCCCGGAAAACGCCGATGAGCAATGGCCAAGGCAGCACAGAGGCCGAAAAAGGTATTGAGGGGCACAACGACCAGGGCGGTTAGCACCGTCAATCGCAGGGCACTGAGCAACTCCCGCTCTGTCAGGCGATGGAGAAAGGCTGGGATCCCTTCTCGAAACGCCTGATAGAAGATGTTCACCACCGGGATCCCCAGCAGCAGCGCGATGTAGAGCCCGACGATCCCGATCAACAGGCCCGACAGCCAAGGGTTTGTCGATGGCTCCGGCTTGACACCCGATACCCCCTTAGGTTTCATGGCGGCTTCCCCAGGCTTGCAGAAGGTTAATTACCACCAGCGACAGGAAAGAGATCCCCAACATCACCGTTCCGATCACGGTTGCCCCAGCATAGTCGTGTTGTTCCAGCCGCTGAATCACCAGCACCGCCGCAATCAAGTCCCGAAAGGGAATGCTGGAAGCGATGATCACCACAGAGCCGTATTCCCCCACGGCGCGGGAAAACCCCAGGGCCACCCCGGTGAGCACTGCCGGCAGAATCTGGGGCAGCACCACGCGCCGGAAGGTCTGAAAGCGGGAAGCCCCCAAACTCCAGGCTGCCTCTTCCACATCTTTCTCCAGCTCCTGCAACACCGGCTGCACCGTCCGCACCACAAAGGGAAAAGAAATAAACAGCATCGCCACCCCCACCCCCAAGCGGGTAAAGGAGATGCGGATCCCCAAGGGGGCCAAAAGGGATCCAATCCAGCCGTTGCTGCTGTAAACCGTTGCCAGGGTGAGGCCGGCCACGGCGGTGGGCAAAGCAAACGGCAGATCGATCAACCCCTCGAGAAGCTTTTTGCCGGGGAAGGCGTAGCGCACCAGCACCCAGGCAGTCAGGGTGCCCATCACGCCGTTGATCAGAGCCGCCAGCAACGCGGTTACAAAAGTAACTTCATAGGCGGAGAGGGCCACGGGATCCGTCGCGATCCGCCAAAACTCCGCCCAGCCCACGCTGCTGGACTTGGCAATCAAGGCAGCCAGCGGCAGAATCAACATCAAGAAGAGATAGCCCAGGGTCAGCCGCCACGGCCAAGACAGTTGAGACAAAGCTTGCAGCAACGTTTCTCAAGCTCCCACCGGCATTGCGGTCATCTCGGTTTTTTTGACGGGAAAGGCTTTCACCACCTTGGGGCGCACATAGACCTGCTGCCCCACCTGCAGGGGTTGGTTGGCATATTGCTCGCGGCTGAGATGGGCCCACAGGGATCCGCCATCGCTAAGAATCAGCTCCGCCTGAATCTCCCGACCCAGGTGGATGATCTCCTTAACGCGGGCAGAAACACCACTGCTGCCGGGGTTGACCTCAATCTGCACATCGTGGGGGCGCAAAAAAAGCTGATGCGGGCCGGCCTGCACCTCGGGAAGCTGGCAAAAGAGTTGGGAGCGGGGAGAAAGCTCGTTGACCGGGCCGACAAAGCTCATCACAAAGGGTGTAGCTGGATGGTCATAGATTTCTGCCGGGGATCCCACCTGTTCGATCCGCCCCTGGTTCATCACCACGATCTGATCCGCCACCTCCATGGCTTCCTCTTGATCATGGGTTACAAATACCGTTGTCACATGCACCTCATCGTGCAGGCGCCGCAACCACTTGCGCAGCTCTTTGCGGACTTTGGCATCCAGGGCCCCAAAGGGCTCATCCAACAGCAACACCTGCGGCTCCACCGCCAAAGCGCGGGCTAGGGCCACCCGCTGCCGCTGCCCCCCAGAGAGTTGAGAGGGGTAGCGATCCCCGAACCCCGATAGCTGCACCAGCTCCAACAGCTCATCCACTCGCGCCCGGATCTCGGCCCGTGAAGCCTTGCGGATCTCCAAGCCAAAGGCGATGTTCTGCCGCACCGTCATGTGCTTGAACAGGGCGTAGTGCTGAAAAACAAAACCAATGTTGCGCTCCTGGACGCTGGCATGGGTGGCATCCCGCCCGGTGAGGGAAATCCGCCCCGTATCCGGCTTTTCTAGGCCGGCAATCAGGCGCAGCAGGGTGGATTTGCCAGAACCCGACGGCCCCAAGAGGGCAACCAGGGATCCCGTGGGAATGGTGAGATCGGTGGGGTGAAGGGCCTGAAACTGCCCAAAACGCTTCGATACCCCTTCGATGGTGATACCCATAGGTTCTGCCTAGCTAGTGGTTTGCCTGAGAAGTTGCTGGATGGTTGCCGGCTGAGTCTTCTGGAGAGGGTGAGGGAAGTTAAACCCGCGGCTAATCTACGGTAAACCTGTCGACAAACCGTTGATACAGCTCCCAGGATAACTTGAACGGGGATCCAAAACAAGGGAGACTCCCTACAACTGAGCTTGGATGCGGTCAAACAAGGCCCCATCGGCAAAAAAGCGGCTTTGGACAACCTCCCATCCGCCCAGGTCGGCGACGGTAACCCGCTTCTCAACAGGAGGGTACCGCCAGGCAAACTCTTGGGCCACCGTCGGCTCCACCGGGCGAAAGCCCACCTCGGCAAAGGCCCGCTGCGCTTCTGGGGTGAATAGGTAGTCCACAAAGGCTTCGGCCACGGCACGGGTACCTTTGCGATCCACATTGGCATCCACCACGGCTACGGGGTTGTCGATGGAAATGTTGGGATCCGGCACCACATAGAACAGGGATTGGCCGCGCAAGCCCGCCAGGATCACCTCATGTTCGTAGGTGAGCAGGGCATCCCCTTGCCCTTTTTGGAAAAAAACATCGGTGGCCTCTCGTGAGTCCCGCGGCAAAATGCGGACATTCTTGTAGACCTGGGTGGTGAAGGCCAGAGCCTGGGGTTCAGGGACAGCGCTCCAGAGGGCTAAAAAGTTCCAGCGGGCGCCCCCTGAGGTCTTGGGGTTGGCGGTAACCACCTGCAAGCCGGGCCGAGCCAGATCTTGCCAAGAGCGGATCCCCTGGGGGTTGCCTTCCCACGTCACAATCACCGCCACCGAGCGGGTGACGATCCCTTGGTTGGGGGTACGGGCTTCCCATCCCGGCTGGATGAGACCCGCAGCCACGAGGCGCTCCACATCCAAAGCCAGGGCCAAGGCCACCACATCGGCATCCAGCCCGTCAATAACTGCCCGCGATTGCGTTGCTGAGCCGCCGTAGCTGCTTTCTACGCGCACTCGTTGCCCCGTTTTAGCCAGCCAGTGGGCCTCAAAGGCAGGAACGATTTTCCGGTAAGCGTCTCGAGTTACCGCAAAGGAGGCCAGGAGAATCGCTACTTCCTCTCTGGATCCCCCTGAGCCCATACCGCTGACACAACCACTGAGGCCAAGAAGAAGGCCAAAAATTAGGGATCCCATCCCCAGCCACCGCCCCATGCTCACCGGCAGCCTGCGGATCCCGGCCCCAACTCTCCCAGACCAGACCACCTCGATTGCTGAGGGGATCCCCCATTTGTTCGCAGGTGTCCCTTCAGTGTTCATAGCAATCCCCAAAAACTTCTCCTCCTCCTCAGAGGGAGTCCGCCCTCACCCCCAACCCCCCTCCCAAAAGGGGAGGGGACAAGCGCCAGGACTCTTCCCGTCTTATTCTACGGTAAGCCAGTCGGTAAACCGTTTTTAGTTCTCTGGGGATCTCTAGGGGGAGCAGGTGGCGAGGATTGGCGGATCGGAGATTAAAGCCAGAGCAGCCTTGAGGATCCCGGGATCCTCTGGAGAAGGGCGCAACTGAAACCCCAGCCGCTGACACAGGCGGCGCATGGCCTCGTTTTCGCAAAGAACCTCGCCGGTGAGGTGCTGGATCCCTTCGCAGCGGGCCACCTGAATGAGGCGGGTCAACAGCTCTGTGCCAATCCCTTGCCGTTGGTAGGGATCCGCCACCAGCATGGCAAACTCTGCTTCTTGGGGAAAGCCATGTTTTCTGGAGAGGCGGCTGATGCCGAGGATTAAGGACTTCGTCCCGCTGACGCGATTGGCCTCTGGCTCCTGTTTTTCTGCTACTAAGGCAATCTCGCGGTCGTAATCGTTAAAGCAAATGCGGGTAAGGCGCTCGTGGGCGATGCGGGCGCTGTATTTGATCGGGTGGAAGTAGCGCAGATAGACGCTGTAATCGGAGACGTGGCGGTGAAAATCGATCACCAAAGGCTCGTCTTCAGGGCGAATGGGGCGAATGGTGATGCCGTCCCGGAAGCTCCAGATGTACTGGGTGGGATAGGGGCGGATGGCCAAGGGCACCTGGGGATCCTGCTCGGTTCGCAAAATGACGCGGGCATCCAAAGCCAGCAGGCCCTCGCTGGAAGCCAGCAGCGGATTGATGTCGATCTCTTTAATCTCCCGCTGCTCGGCCACCAGTTGGCTAAAGCGCACCAAGAGCTGTTCCAGGGCCTCCAGATCGACGGCTGGGCGTCCGCGCACCCCCCTGAGGGCTTTGTAGATGAGGGTGTTTTCCATCAGACGCCGGGCCAAGGTGGTGTTGAGGGGGGGAAGGCCAATGGAGCGATCCTGAAACACCTCCACCAGTTGTCCGCCACTGCCAAACAGCAACACCGGCCCAAACTGGGGATCCTGGCTGCTCCCCAGGATCAGCTCATAGCCATCCGTGTCCACCATCGGCTGCACCGTGACCCCCTGGAAGTGCTCCGGCCCCGCTTTCTCGCTGACGTTGCGGAGGATTTGCCCGAAGGCCCGGCGCACCGCCTCAGCATCGGGCAGGTTGAGCTGCACGCCGCCCACATCGGTTTTGTGGGTGAGGGTGTGGGAGTAGAGCTTCACCACCACTGGGTAACCCATGGCCTCGGCAGCTTCCACTGCTGCTTCGGGGCTCTCGGCCACCCGCGTCGGCACCACGGGGATCCCGTAGGCGGCCAGGATTTCCTTAGATTCGACCTCCGTGAGAAGCGTGCGGCCTTCCCGCCTCGCCTGGGCAAGGGTTTGCTGCACTTTTTCCTGCTCCACTGGCCTGGTGGGAGCCAGGGTGGGGGTTTCGTAGAGGGCCTTGAGGTTGTCACTAAAGCGCCACAGATGGCTAAACACCCGCGCCGCTTGATCCGGGTAGCGGTAGGTGGGGATCCCGGCTTGGTTGAGGATGTGCTCGCCCGCATCCACGCCAGCTCCCCCCATCCAACTGGCCAGAATGGGCTGCCGGGATCCGCTGCGCCGCCAGGTCTCCACCACTTTCTCAGCCGTGCGGGTGGGATCCGTCATGGCTTGGGGGGTGAGGATGACCAGACAGCCCTGGCTGCCGGGATCTTGCAACACCACTTCCAAAACTTGGGCAAAGCGCCCCGGATCTGCGTCCCCCAAAATATCAATGGGATTGCCGTGGCTCCAGTGGGGGGGCAAGATCTGGTTAAGCTGCTCCAGGGTTTGGGGAGAAAGCTCGGCCAGGGATCCCCCGGCGCGAATGAGGGCATCGGTGGCCAGCACCCCTGGCCCGCCGGCATTGGTGAGGATGGTCAGGTGAGGGCCCTGAGGACGGGGCTGTTTGGCCAGCACCTCCGCCAGGTCGAAGAGATCTTCAATGTGATCCACCCGCAGCACGCCGCAACGGCGGAAGGCCGCATCCAACACTGCGTCGCTGCCGGTGAGGGAGCCCGTGTGGGAAGCGGCTGCTTGGGCTGCCGCCTGGGTGCGCCCCGCCTTGATGACAATGATGGGCTTGCTCAGGGCCACCTCTCGGGCCGCGGACAGAAAAGAGCGAGCATCCCCGATGGATTCCATGTACAAGACAATGCTGTGGGTATGGGGATCCTCGCCCAAGTAGTCGATTAAGTCTCCCCAGCCCACATCCAGCATCGATCCCAGAGAGATAAAGGCGCTGAAGCCCACATTTTCCTGCAGGCTCCAGTCCAGGATCGAGGTGCACAGGGCCCCACTTTGGCTGATGAAGCCCACATTGCCGGGCCGGGCCATCTGGGCAGCAAAGGTGGCGTTTAAGCCCGTGTGGGGGTTTTGGATCCCCAGGCAGTTGGGGCCAATCAAGCGCAGCTTCCCAAGGACTCCGTCCCGCTGACGCGATTGGATAGTCTGCTGAATTTGCTTCTCCAGCTCCCAGCCAGCAGGGCCCGTTTCCTTGAAGCCTGCTGAAAGAACAATGGCGCCCTTGACCCCGGCTTCTACGCACTCCTGCACCACCTCGGGCACCCCCGCTGCCGGAATGGCGATAATGGCCAGATCCACCGGCTCCGGCAGAGCGGACAGCCGCTCGTAGGCCCGGATCCCCAACACCTGGTGCCGCTTGGGATTGACCGGGTAAACCGTGCCGCCAAAGGGGTGGCTAATGAGGTTCCACAACACCGTCCGCCCCACGCTGCCCTCCCGCTCCGTGGCCCCCACCACCGCCACCGAACGGGGCAGAAAAATGGGATTCAGGGGATGGGATCGGGCCCTCCAGATATCCACACTGGGATCCAGTCGTTGCCACATACCCTACTCCTTAGGCCAACACTGGTTCCGGCTGGTGGTAGAGGGCAGAATCCACCCGGCAGCCCCGATAGGCCAAAACGTACAGCTCCTTCATGTCTTGAATGAGGGGATAGCGGGGGTTGGCGCCGGTGCATTGGTCGTCAAAGGCTTGCTCCGCCATCGCCTCCAGGCGGTCGTAAAACTCCCGCTCTTTCTCCCCCAGGGCCTCGCGAATGGTGGCCGGGATCTCCAGTTTCCGCTTGAGTTCTTCGATGGCCTCGATGAGGCGCATGACCTTTTCATCGTCATCCGCCCCGCCCAACTGCAGGTAATCGGCAATTTCCGCGTAGCGGTGCTTGGCGTTGGGATAGCGGTATTGGGGAAAAATGGCCTGCTTAAAGGGGGCGTCGGTGGCGTTGTAGCGGATGACGTGGGTAATCATCAGGGCATTGGCCAGGCCGTGGGGCAGATGGAAGGTGGATCCCAGCTTGTGGGCCAGGGAGTGGCACACCCCCAAAAAGGCGTTGGCAAAGGCCATGCCGGCAATGGTGGCGGCGTAGTGGACTTTTTCCCGTGCTTCGGGATCCTCGGCGCCCTTCTCGTAGGCCCGCGGCAGGTAGGTCATCAGGAGCTTGATGGCCTGCAGGGCCAGCCCATCGGTAAAGTCGCTGGCCATCACCGACACATAGGCTTCCAGAGCATGGGTGAGGGCATCGATGCCGCCGTAAGCCGTTAGCTTCTTGGGCATCTTTAAGGTGAGATCCGGATCCACAATGGCCATGGTGGGGGTGAGGGCGTAGTCCGCCAGGGGGTATTTGATCCCCACCCGGTCATCGGTCACCACGGCAAAGGGCGTCACCTCGGATCCCGTGCCGGAAGTGGTGGGGATGCAGATGAGCTGAGCTTTTTGCCCCAGTGGCGGCAGCTCGTAAACCCGCTTGCGGATGTCCATAAAGCGCATCGCCAAGCCTTCAAACTCCACCTGGGGCTGCTCGTACATCAGCCACATCACCTTGGCCGCATCCATCGGGGATCCCCCACCGACCGCAATAATCACATCCGGTTGAAACTGGCGCAACTGCTCCAGACCGCGATTGACGTTGCTGAGGGTGGGATCCGGCTCTACATCGTGGTACACATCCCAGCTCACGCGAATCTCATCCAAAACCTGGGTGATGGGATGCAATATGCCCAACTCAAAGAGCGGCTTATCGGTCACCAAAAAGGCGCGTTTTTTGCCGGCCAATTCCCGCAGAGCAATAGGCAGACATCCGGGCTTGAAGTAAACCTTGGGCGGGATCCGAAACCAGAGCATGTTTTCCCGACGTTGGGTTACCGTTTTAATGTTGAGCAGGTGGCGCGGCCCCACATTCTCGGAGATCGAATTGCCTCCCCAAGTGCCACAGCCCAAAGTCAGAGAGGGATCTAGCTTGAAGTTGTAGAGATCCCCAATGGCCCCTTGTGAAGAGGGAGTGTTGATCAAGACTCGACCGGTTTGCAGGGCATTTTCAAAGTAGGCAATATCGTCCCGATTGGCGGGATCTGTATACAAAACAGAGGTGTGTCCCCGCCCGCCGAAATTGACCAGTTGGACAGCAACATCTACGGCGCTGTGGAAATCGTTGGCGCGGTAGAGGGCCAGAACAGGGGCCAATTTTTCGTAGGAGAAGGGCTCCTCCGGCCCCACCTTCTCCACTTCCCCAATCAGCAGTTTGGTGCCTTCGGGTACCTGGATACCGGCCAGGGCAGCGATGGTCTGCACCGACTGGCCCACAATGGCCGGATTGAGGCGACCGTCTTTGAGAAGGATGCGGCGCACGGCTTCGATTTGTTCCGGATCCAAAATGTAGGCCCCCCGATGGCCGAACTCGGCCTTGACCTGCTCGTAGATGGCATCCACCACCACCACTGCCTGTTCTGAGGCACAGATCATGCCGTTGTCGAAGGTCTTGCTCAACAAAATCGAGCTGACAGCCATGGGAATATCGGCACTGGCATCGATCACTGCCGGGGTATTGCCCGCTCCCACCCCCAAAGACGGGTGGCCCGAAGAGTAGGCCGCTTTAACCATGCCAGGCCCGCCGGTAGCCAAGATCAGCTTCACCTCAGGATGCTGCATCAAAGCCTGAGAAAGCTCGATGGTGGGCTCGTCGATCCAGCCGATCAACCCCACAGGAGCGCCCGCTGCCTCGGCAGCTTCCTTAACCACTTTGGCTGCGGCAATGGTGCATTGTTTAGCCCGCGGGTGGGGAGAAAAGATAATGCCGTTGCGGGTTTTGAGGGTGATCAGAGCCTTGAAAATTGTCGTCGAGGTAGGGTTGGTTACCGGCACAATACCTGCCAAAAGCCCTACTGGTTCAGCAATGCGCTCGTAGCCAAAGCTCTCATCCCGCTCGATAACCCCGCAGGTTTTCTCGTGTTTGTATTTGTTGTAAATGTATTCCGAGGCAAAGTGATTTTTGATCACCTTGTCTTCCACAATGCCCATGCCGGTTTCCTGTACCGCCAGCTTGGCCAACGGGATCCGTTCGTTGTTGGCAGCCAGAGCGGCTCTGTGAAAAATCCGGTCTACCTGTTCTTGGGTGAAAGTTGCATATTCAGCTTGGGCAGCCTTCACCTGTTGGATCAGGGTTTCCAACTCGGCTAGATGGGTCACTGGCATCGGTGGATCCCTCCAAAACTCATCAAGACTTAGACGATAGGAACAATTGACAATCGGATAGTTGGAAATAGTCGAATAACCCGAATGGCAATCTAGGCGCCAACAGGAGCAGGAACTTGGATTTCGGTGGTCAAGGTGGGGGGATGGGTAAGCGTATTGTGAATGATGCAGGCATCAACTGCTTTTTCCAGCCCCTTTTGATGCCTTCCGTCCAGCGGGATCCCAGTTTTTACACGAATGTGAATGTTGTCTAGGCGAGCCGGATGCTCAACTTTCTCCGCCGTGACCACCACCTCTAGTCCACTGGGATCCAACTGCCGAGCTTCCAGATATTTGACGGCATAAAAACCAACACAGGCGCCCAGAGAAGCCAGAAACCATTCCGGCGGCGTCATTCCCTGATCTCGACCGTGATTGTCCAAAGGCTGGTCGCTGAGAATGCGGTGCCCTCGGCTTTCCGCTTGGAACTGAACACCATCGCGGTAGGTGACGCAAACTTCCATTGGGGATCCCTCCTCTTGGGGTATTCTTCAGTTCACATAGAGTCCGTAAAGTTAGCCTGGGGATCAACTTGGATTCCAGTCAGCTCAGGGCCAATCTGGAGACGGTGCAGAGATTAACTGTGAATCACTTCGGATCTAAGCGTGACCTGGCTATGCTGACCCAAGCCGCAACTGCAGAATTGTCAAATAGCCACCAGTCCTTGATCCCGAAAGATTTGTAAGGCGTGATTCACCTGTTCGGGTGTGGGTGGATCGACATCGGCAAGGGTGTAAGGCAATCCCAATTGCTGCCATTTGTATTCCCCCATCTTGTGAAAGGGCAAAACTTCCACTCGCTCCACGTTGGATAAGGTGGCCACAAACTCGGCCAGACCCTTAATGTTTTCCTCGGGATCCGTCAAGCCGGGAACCAGCACAAAACGAATCCAGGTAGGCTTGTGGATCTGGTCTAAATAGCGGGCCAGATTAAGAGTGGGTTCTAGCGAAACACCGGTGACCTTTCGATACAGCTCCGGCAGATAAGACTTGATATCGAGCAACACCAAATCTGTATGCTCCAACACAGGCTTGGCTGCTTCCAGTTGCCCATAGCCAGAAGTATCCAAAGCCGTGTGCAAGCCCAACTCATGACAGCGACGGAAGATCTCAGCTACAAAGGTGGGTTGCATTAAAGGCTCTCCCCCGGTAGCCGTAACTCCCCCCCCTCGCAAGTAATTCTTGTAACGTTGGATCTCGGCAATTAAAGACTCAACCGTAACAAGCTGTCCCGCCTCCGGATCCCGACAGTCAGGGTTGTGGCAATACAAACAGCGAAGTGGACAACCCTGTGTAAAAATTACGAAGCGGATTCCTGGCCCATCGACGGTGCCACAGGTTTCCACCGAGTGAATGCGCCCAGCAATTGGTGTCAGGGGGTTCATAACGGTATCCATACTTTTATCCTGGATGACTTTTGCAAAATATCAATCAATCTTGAGGTTTTCTTCCAGATTGCTAACTCAGGTTAAATAGAACACAGTTTCCATTTCTCTTTGGATTAGATTGGGACTAGATTTTTTTAGATCCCTAGGGTCTTTTAGCTAGACCGCTGCTATCCTGGCTGGAAGGGAGAAAGGGGATAAAAAGCCGAAGGGGCAGCTTGGGGATCCCACCCAGCTCAGACCGATGGGTCGTGTGGGCTAGGCACGGAGGTATCCACCGTGATGCCGTGCAGGCGGTGGGCCTTGGGATCGAAATCCTTCGGGAAATGGGTATAGGCATCGAAATCTGCGTGATCCAACAAGGCTCCTTCTAAGAGCGCCCCTCGGAAATCGCTGCCAAAGAGGAGACATCCCCGCAGATCGGCTCCCGATAGGTTAGCTCCGCTGAAGTCGGCATAGCTGAGATCGCACCCCCGCAAATTGGCCCCCGCCAAGTTGGCCCCACTGAAATCGGCATAGCTGAGATCGGCGCCAGCCAAATGGATCCCCTGCAGCTCAGCCCCCTGCAAATCGATCTCCCGAAAATCGCGCCGTCCTGAGGCATACTGGCTGACCAGATCCGCAGCGCTACAAACAGTCATGATCATCGGGCCTCCTCGGTTATCGATGGGGGATCCCTTCCATCGACCCCGGTATGGGCGGACTTCAGGGATCCCCAGGCTGGTCTTTTAGCAGTGTTGATGGAACGTGCGGTTAATGACATCCAGTTGCTGCTCGCGGGTGAGCTTGATGAAGTTCACCGCATAGCCGGAAACCCGGATGGTGAGCTGTGGGTAGAGCTCCGGGTGCTCCATGGCATGCAGCAGGGTCTCGCGGTTGAGAACATTGACGTTGAGGTGGAAACCGCCATCCCGCATGTAGCCATCCAGCAGCCCCACTAGATTGGCAACCCGCTCCTCCGCTGTGCGACCTAGGGCCGCCGGCACAATCGAGAAGGTGTTGGAGATCCCATCCAGAGCGTCGTCGTAGGGCAGCTTGGCCACCGAAGCCAGCGACGCCACCGCCCCCTTGGTGTCCCGGCCGTGCATGGGGTTGGCCCCTGGGGCAAAGGGCTCGCCCGCTCGCCGCCCGTCGGGGGTGTTGCCGGTTTTCTTGCCGTAGACCACGTTGGAGGTGATGGTGAGGATGGACTGGGTGGGCACCGCATTGCGGTAGGTCTTGTGCTTGCGCAGCTCCGCCATGAAGGTCTGCACCAGTTGCACCGCAATGGAGTCAACCCGGTCATCGTTGTTGCCGTATTTGGGGAAGTCGCCATCCACTACGTAGTCCACGGCCAAGCCCTGTTCATCCCGGATAACCCGTACCCGCGCGTATTTGATGGCGGATAGGGAGTCGGCAGTTACCGACAGGCCGGCCAGCCCAAAGGCCATCGTGCGCAGCACGTCCCGGTCGTGCAGGGCCATCTCCAGGCGCTCGTAGCAGTACTTGTCGTGCATGTAGTGGATGATGTTCATGGTGTTGACGTAGGTTTTGGCCAGCCAGGCCATCATCTGCGCCATGCGCGGCCACACCTCGTCGTAGTCCAGGACATCGGCGGTGATGGGGGCGAAAGCAGGAGCCACCTGCTCGCCGGAGATCTCATCCCGACCGCCGTTGATGGCATAGAGCAGGCACTTGGCCAAGTTCACCCGCGCCCCAAAGAACTGCATTTGCTTGCCGATGCGCATGGCCGACACGCAGCAGGCAATGCCGTAGTCATCCCCCCAGTAGGGGCGCATCAAGTCGTCGTTTTCGTACTGGATGGAGCTGGTTTCAATGGAGACCTTGGCGCAGTAGCGCTTGAAGGCTTCCGGCAGCCGCTCCGACCAGAGCACGGTCAAGTTGGGCTCGGGCGCTGGGCCAAGGTTGTAAAGGGTGTGCAGCATGCGGAAGCTGGTTTTGGTAACCAAAGGCCGCCCATCCAGGCCCATGCCGCCGATGCACTCGGTAACCCAGGTGGGATCCCCGCTGAATAGCTCGTTGTACTCGGGCGTGCGCAAAAACCTGACCATGCGCAGCTTCATAACAAAGTGGTCAATGAGCTCCTGGGCCTCTTCCTCGGTGAGGATCCCGGCCTGCAGATCCCGCTCGATGTAGATGTCCAGGAAGGTGGACACCCGCCCCAAGGACATGGCCGCCCCGTTTTGCTCCTTGACGGCTGCCAGGTAGGCCAGGTACAGCCATTGGATGGCTTCGCGGGCGTTGGCTGCCGGACGGCCCAGGTCAAACCCGTAGCGGGATCCCATCTCTTTCAGCTCTTGTAGGGCCTTAATCTGCTCGGAGAGCTCCTCCCGCAGGCGGATGGTCTCTTCGTCCATCGTGTCCAGGTCTAGACTGGCTTTTTGGGCCTGCTTGTCTTCGATGAGCCGATCCACCCCGTAGAGGGCCACCCGCCGGTAGTCCCCAATGATGCGACCCCGACCGTAGGCATCGGGCAGGCCGGTGATGATCCCGGAGCGGCGGCAGCGGCGCATCTCTTCGGTGTAAGCATCAAAAACGCCGTCGTTGTGGGTTTTGCGGTACTGGGTAAAAATTTCCTTGGTGCGGGGATCCAGCTCGTAGCCATAGGCTTTGAGGGAAGACTCCACCACGCGGATGCCGCCAAAGGGCATGATGGCCCGCTTCAGGGGTTTGTCCGTCTGCAGCCCCACAATTTGTTCCAGCTCTGGGTCGATATAGCCAGGGGCGTGGCTGGTGATGGTAGAGGGAACGGCAGTATCGGCATCTAGGATCCCTCGCTCTCGCTCCAGAGCCATCAAATCCTTGACCTTGGCCCACAGCCGCTGGGTGCGCTCGGTGGCTGCAGCTAAGAAGGTTTCATCACCGGTGTAGGGGGTGTAATTGCGCTGAATAAAGTCTCTGACATCGATGCAGCGCTGCCAGGCTCCCGTTGCAAAATCGCTCAAAACTTTTTGACCGGCTGCGTTGGATCCTGTCCTTGGTTCCGCCTTCAATTCTGTAGGTGATGCTACAGAACGCTGCACACTGGCAACCATAACCATCCTCCCGGCTATTACGCCTGATAATCTATCGACAGGGCGAGGCAGCACCCCGGCCTTTGCCCCACGCAGGCTCTAAAAGAGAGCTAAAGAACCAATAGATCTCTGCAAGGCTTATAGGGATCCTACGAAGGGCTTTTAGCAACTCTTCTGTTTCTTTTTTAGGCGTTCTAAATACACCTCGCCTGATTTAATTTTAGTCCCTTGCGCTCTGAGGATATTTTCGGTTGCGTGATTTTTTAATCTTATTTTCATCCTATTTTTTAATGCTGTTTTAATATCTTCTTAACGTTGTTTTACGCTTTTCCATCGGCAAATGGCGGGCCTATGCTGAGGTAGGACGGCCCAGGTCGTCTGTTGCCGTGAGAACGTCAGGATACTCGGCCTTTGCCTTAGCAGTGCCTTGCTCTATGAACCAGTCCAATCGAATCGTCCAAGGGATCCATCACCTGCACTTCTATCTTTGGGATCTGCCCTGTTGGCAGGAACACTTTTGTCAGGTTTGGGGCTTCCGAATGGAAGGACAGCTCGGCAGTACCCTCTGTCTGCGTCAGGGATCCCTGCGCTTGCGCCTGTCTCAGCCTGCTTGCCCTGGGGATGAGGTGGATCGCTATTTACAGCAACATTCCCCTGGCGTGGTGGATGTGGCCTTGGCGGTGGAGGAGCAAGAGCTGTTGGGCTTGGCAGAGCTTTTGCAGAGGCGAGGAGCCCAAGTGGAGTGGATCCCGGCAGAAGACGAAGGCTGCCCTGCTCTGTGCCTGCGCACTCCTTATGGACTCAGGCATTCTTTGATCCCCAGCTCAGGGATCCCCGATTCAGCCCCTGCTGAGGAGAACCTGTTTTCCCACTGGGATCACCTGGTATTGAACGTGGAGCAGGGATCCCTGCAGGCAGCGGCGGATTGGTATGAGCAGGTGCTGGGTTGGCGGTCTCTGTATCGCTATAGCATCCGCACCAACACCTCTGGCCTAGAAAGTGTGGTGGTGGGAGATCCTGAAGCCGGGATCCAGTTGGCCATCAACGAGCCCACCTGTGCCGCTTCCCAGATCCAGGAGTTTTTGGATGCCCATCATGGCCCTGGCCTGCAACATGCGGCGTTGCACAGCTCAGATGTCTTCGCCAGTGTGCGCCGGCTGCGACAGGGAGGCGTAAACTTTCTGCAGGTGCCACCGGAGTACTACACAAACCTGGCAAGGGAGCTGGCTTCTGGAGCAATACTCCGTTCTGGTGGGTTGCCCCCCGCCATCTCCTGGCACGACTTGGTGGAGCAGCAGCTCCTTTTGGATGCCACCTTGCCTGCTTCTGATTCCCCACACCCCCCCCTGTTGTTGCAAACCTTCACTCAGCCTCTGTTTGGTCGGCCCACGTTTTTTTTCGAGGTCATCCAACGGTTGGGTGGAGCCACAGGCTTTGGCGAAGCCAACTTTCAAGCCCTGTTTGAAGCTCTAGAACGCCAACAGCGACAACGGCAGCAAGCCCTGGTCTGCTAACACCCTTGAGCACCAGGGGAATGTCTCCAGTTAATCAACACGATTGATTGCCCCTGAGTTTCCAGCCAATATTCGGGTATGCGGAAGGCGTTGACATCCTCCCCGGCCTGAAGGCCGGAGATTCCTACCACGCTGCGCATGGATGGCTCCTTGCGCAGTCGTCTCGGCGGGTTCCTGCTTCCGAC